>JBDTSA010000070.1:0-7743 GCA_039931335.1 Acidobacteriota bacterium | reverse complement strand
CCGCGCGCAGACGTTCATGCATCTCGCCCGCGCCGAGTTCGAGCACCTGCCCTTCCAGTTTCGCGCGGATGACCGGGTCGCGTCCGGGTCCGTCGAAGAGTCCTTCGCTGAGGCTCTTCAAATAAAGCTCGATGAGATCATAAGGTCGCGCCGCGGGGCGAGGAACTCGGTTTTGGATCTGGAGGACATGGACGAGCATCAGCTGGATGAGATCCGGAAAGAATACCGGGATCTTGCTGAACATGCGCGGCGCCATATCGAGGAGCGCGCCGAGAGACGACAGCCTGATAGCGAATCATGAGATTCCACGATCGCACTCTTATCCTGGCCCTACATATTGTTTTGTTGCCGATCGCCGGGTCGTACCAGTGCTTTGCCCAACCGCTAAAGCCCGTGTATTTCGACGAAGTATTAGAAAAGCGCCTGTCGACTGAGGCGAAGGGGACGGAATGGAACCTCGAGCGATTTTGTCCCGTCTCGAGCAGCATCGTTTCGCTACGCGTTCTGCAGAGTTACGGCGCCGTGTTCGTCGCGAACGATTCGGTGAGACTGCCGCCGACTTGCGTTTACAAAGGGGATGCCGCAGTCGTCCGATTTCAAAAAAGCCTGCAGAAGATGCCGCTTGATATAAATGGAATTCGCGTCGAGCTTCAAACCGGGGCAGCCCAGGCCCTTGAATCCGCGATCGGAGAAGCGGCCGCTATCGGCGCCTCGATCAGCGCGTTCGACGGTTTGATCGCCGGGAGCCGCTCATATGGCGACACTCTGATGTTATGGAACTCGCGCCTGTTTCCGGGGATGGAGTTTTGGATAAAACGAGGGCGATTATCGCCTGCCGACCGCGATTCGATCGCCCGGCTGGATCAACCCGACAAAGTCGCGAAAGTCCTCGAGTGGGAATCACAAGGAATATTTTTTAGCACTGACCGGACACGTTCGATCTTCACCTCGACCGCTCCGCCCGGTGCATCTCAGCACCTCGCGCTTCTTGCGTTTGACGTTACTGAATATTGGAATCCAAAGGTGCAGGCGATCCTGAATAGAAACGGATGGTTCCAGACCGTCGTCGACGATCCAGTGCATTTTACATTTCTTGGATTCCCTGAATACGAGCTACCGTCCCGCGGGTTGATCGCCGTTTCTAAAGGCGGCAGACAGTACTGGGTACCAAATCTGCCGCCGCCGACGGGTCCTGCAAAAACTACGAATTAATATTTACGGGTGCCGGATAACCTTTACCCTTCAACGCGGCGATCTCGACGACTATCTCCTTCAGACCCTTAATGTTTCGCGTGACACGGGCGCTGTTTGACGGCTTCTTGTCGCCGCTATCAGGCTCCTTGACCGGTTTCCCTTGAGCGTCGATCGCCATCTTCTTCAAAGCCTCTCTCACCTTGGTCTGTTCATCCGCTGAAAGATCATTCATCGAAAGCCCGTAAGCTTCGAGCACACGAGTCAGATTTTGTTCGGTGTTCGTCCCGTGCTCGTAAACGTCTCGGAAGATGTGAAGCTTGCCGTCCTCGGCAACGATCGTTTCGTATCTCAGTTCGACCGGAACGGGTTGAGCCAGGTCAAAGTTTTTCGTCTCGGACCGTTTCTGTTCGAAAGCTTTTATCTCCTGTGGCGTCAGCTGCGAACCGGAAAGCTTGGCAAGCTCGACGGCGAAATCCTGAACAAGGGCATTAGTTAATCCAACGCACCCGTGCGATGCAAATGTTCCTAGACGATTCGGATTCTTTCCGCCATGGATGAGCGACGGCAGACCGATCGGGATCTTTATAGGCCCGAGCGGATTCTTTTCACTTCCGGCTTCTACTTTTTTGCCTGGCGCAAATTCACCTTTTACCCACGGCTCGTCCGGCGGGGTCCAGGTCGGATTAAAGATGATCGTCTTTGCGGTTCGAACACCCGTCGGCAGGGGAAACTCCGGATAACCGATTCCAACTTTGTAGGTCTTTACTAATTTGCCGTCGCGAAAAATATCCATGCGATAGCCCGGCGCATTTACGACGACCCGGGTGTCGGTCGGTATCGAGTTAGGCTTCGCCAACAATGCAGCATCGCCGCCCGACCAACTTTTTCGCGCGAGCGCGAGAAATTTGTTGCCGTTCTCATTACCGAGGATCTGCTTGATCTGTTTGTCCGCTTCGCTGATCGAAGTGCGAGTCGAACGGCCATCCTGTAGATCATCTTCCGAAAGCTTCAGAACCGCGTCGCGTGCCGCGTTCTTGAGTTTGTCGAACTGCTCGTCCGACGGCTGCACGCTTTTTCGAACTTCAGCGATGAATGCTTCATCCGAAAGCAACGCGTCAACGACCGGAAGCGTGATCGGCACGTTCGCTGACGCTGACTCCGGTTCCGGAGCGGCCTGATTCGAATTTACATTCGCATTAGCTGTCGAATTCGCCGCGGTATTGCTTACCGGCGCATTCGAGTTCGACTGGTTTGGAACGCAGCTTAACGTCGTGAGCAGAAGCAATATCCCCACACTAAAGAGCGGCAGACTCTCTACAATCACCGCGCGTCTATATCCTGTCCTTATTCGGTACATGACGTTGCATTGAGCAACTCGTGTTCCCGAACTTATTGGGGATATGCACCGCTCTTTAATATGGGATATGGATTGAGGTAAGTCCCGGACCAAAAGCGTTGCGGATCGGTGACAACCGCGATCGAAAAGTGAAGATGAAAATTGCCGGCACCGGCGTTTCCGGTGTCTCCGACGAATCCGATAGTCGTGCCTTTCCGGACTCGCATCCCGATCGCTATTTCATCCGCGCGTCGCTGAAGGTGGGCGTAATAGAGTACGAATCTTCTGTCAGCCGTTAGTTGATAGATTGTAATACCACCGCGTTCGCTATCTAAGAACTTCACGATCTCGCCGTCTGCAGCCGCGACGACGGGTGTGCCGGCCGCAGCCGGAATGTCTATCGCGTCGTGCGTGCGGCCTTCGGATCGCGACGATGTGAACGTGTCGATCAGCTGATCGGGCCGAACTCCGGCAACCGGAATTAGCAAGCCCGGTGACGAAAGGCTGTCGGATCCCATCGAAGGAGAAGAAGTCGCATTGGCATTGCCATTACTGTTCACGTTGCTGTTTGCGTCGATTTCATCCGCAAAGGATTCTGGAGCGCGCAGCGGTGTCGGGATTGGAATTTCTTGATCCGGATTAGAGACCTCGGACGTTTCAATAGGAGTGATGACGGTGAATCTCCGCACCAAGCGTTCGCCGATGAAATACACTAGCACCGCGTGGAGCGCGATGAGATACATCACGAAGGCTGCTCGCTTCACCTTTTGAAACGCCGTCTGCATGCAAGAATTGTAGCGTTTCAGTTCTGGTGACGACAAGGAATTGTCGTTATGCTATCGTCATCGACGATCCGTATGTCTAACCAGACGATCAGCACCGGCGGAGTATTTTTTCAAAATCTGCCGCAAGATTTAATTCTCGGCGATGACGCCGCTCAGCGTCGACTATTTCGCGAATACGGCTCCGTGTTTGTTGCACGCGGCGGTGTGCTGGCGCCCAATAAAGTAGTATTTGCAGACGAAGAAGACGTCGCGCAGTTTCAATCCCGCCTTGAGATCGCGCAGTGTCAGATCGGCGAATTCTTGCTCGAGCTTCAGTCCAGGGCGATGGATGGATTACAAAGGGCAATCGTCTCAGCGAGGAATGAAGGTCTATCGATCACGCCCCGCGGCGCCGACTCGGCGCGTCGAAATTACAGTGACACTATTGAGCTCTGGCAGAGTCGCGTTGGGCCGGCGCTTGCACACTGGGTAGAGAAGGAACGAATGACTCAGGAGCATGCCGATGCGATACGAGAGCTTCCCCCTTCGGAACAGATACCCGAAGTTTTCGAGCTCGAAGAAGAGGGAATCTACTTTGCGAAAGATCTATCGAAGTCGATAATCTACTCGGTCGCACCACCCGGAGCGTCGCAGCATCTCTCACTCCTCGCGTTCGATGTGGCGGAATTCGACAATGAGCGAGTTAGGGAGCTTCTGGCAAAACATTACTGGTACCAGACAGTCATATCCGATCTTCCGCATTTTACTTTTCTAGGGGTCGAGGAGAGTGAATTAGCAGGACTCGGGCTGAGACTCGTCGAAAATTCAGGTCGGAACTTCTGGCTTCCCGATGTTTGACGCGCCTTTCGTTGAGACAGCCGTGACTGTCCGTCTTGAATGTTGAACTTTCCAGCAAATAGTGCTGGAATTAATCCAATTACTTAATTTCTCAGGCTTAAAAAGATTGGTCCGGAGGAACGATTTTGATCGCCCGAAGCCGCGTTTCCGCATATAGCCTCGCACTAGCCACGGTTGCCGTCGCGATCGGATTGCGCCTGATTCTTTGGCCCTTTGTCGCAGATCGCGCCCCGTTTATCACACTCTTCGCGGCGGTTATCTTTGCCGCCTGGTACGGCGGAAAACTGCCGGGCTTACTCGCGGCTATAGCAAGCGCTCTTGGTGCCGCCTACTTCATCCTCGAACCCCGAAACAGTTTTGCCATAAGTCAACCGGAATATCGCGTAGGACTCGGCCTTTATTTGGCGTTGAGCATCGCTACTGTCTTACTGATTGATTCGCTTAGCCGGGCTCTTGCGGAAGCGAACCAGAAGCGGGAGCTGCTTCGAACGACCTTGGCGAGCATCGGCGACGGTGTGATCACGACCGACGTTGAGGGAAGCGTCACCAGAATGAACCCGGTTGCCGAATCTCTCACGGGTTGGAGCGCGGATAAAGCGTGTGGGATGCAACTCGAATCCGTGTTCAAGATCATCAACGAGGAGAGCCGGAATACGGTTGAAAATCCCGTAACGAAGTCGTTGCGCGAGGGCACGATCGTTGGGCTTGCCAACCACACGCTGCTAATTGCTAAGGATGGCACCGAACGGCCGATAGACGACAGTGCGGCGCCGATAAAGAGTCCGCATGGCGAAGTATCCGGAGCGGTCCTCGTGTTCAGAGATGTAACCGAGAACAGAAAGCAGGAACGCGAACGGAGGATCCGCGAATCAACACTTGCGGGTCAAAACCGCGTACTCGAAATGCTCGTTGAGGGTGAGCCGCTTCCCGACGTTCTCGACGCTTTGTGTGAGGTCATCGAGCGACAAGGGCAGCAGCAGAAACTGGTTGCGACAGTACTCTTGATGGCCGAGGACGGACAACGACTTCATTCGGTCGCAGGTCATCGGGCGCCGGCCGAATATGCGCTCGCGATTGATGGGGTGGTGATCGGTCCTAATGTTGGTTCATGCGGGACAGCTGCATTTCGCGGTGAGCAGGTGATCGTTTCAGACATCGCCACCGACCCGTTATGGGCAGATTACAGGGACCTCGCGATGAGGCATGGATTCAGAGCGTGTTGGTCGACACCGATCATGTCGTCGCATGAAACGGTCCTCGGCACGTTTGCCGTCTACGCCGACACTCCTCGCTACCCCACGTCCGGCGAACTGCAACTCGTCGAGATCCTAACGCGGACTGCCGGGATCGCGGTTGAGCGGCGCCGGGACGAAAAAACGCTGCGAGACGCGGATAGGCGAAAAGATGAATTTCTGGCGACGCTCGCACACGAACTGCGCAATCCGCTCGCTCCCATAACGAATTCGCTCGAGCTAATGAAGCGGGCTAATGGGAACAAGGACCTGATCGAACAATCCCGTGCGACGATGGAGCGCCAGATCGAGCACATGGTTCGTTTGATCGACGATCTGCTCGATGTTAGCCGCATCACTAACAACAAGCTTGAACTGAAAACGCGAAAGGTCGAGTTGGCATCGATCATCCATCACGCGCTTGAGGCGTGTCGGCCGCAAAGCGAACGAGCCGGCCATAAACTCGGTGTGGATTTACCGCAAGAGCCGATCTATCTCCGAGCGGATTCGATGCGTCTTGCTCAGGTCTTTGGAAACCTCTTGAATAATTCCTGCAAGTACACTAAGCCGGGAGGCCGAATTTGGGTAACTGCTGAAAAACAGGACGGAGTCGTTCAAGTTCGCGTCAAAGACACCGGCGTAGGAATCCCTACGGACATGCTGCCTCGCGTATTCGATCTTTTCACACAAGTCGACAGATCGCGTGAGCTGTCCGAAGGAGGCCTCGGGATTGGATTGTCATTGGTCAAATGGCTCGTCGAGAAACACGATGGATCGGTGACCGCACATAGTGACGGTCCTGGCGCCGGCAGTGAATTCGTCGTTCGATTACCCGTCGTCGCCGTCGACGCGGAGACGGAAGAACCAGTGCCTGCCGTTCATCCGGCAGCTTACGCTACACGGCGGCGCATCCTGATTGTGGATGACAATCAAGATAACGCGGACAGCCTGGATCTACTGCTGCGTCTCAGCGGGAATGACACTCGAACAGCCGCTGACGGAGTCGAAGCGGTTGAGGTTGCGGGCGAATTCCTGCCCGACGTGATCCTCCTCGACATCGGCCTGCCGCGAATGAACGGCTACGAAACTTGTCAGACGATCCGCCAAAAGCCTTGGGGAAAAGACGTCATAATGGTCGCTCTGACGGGCTGGGGCCAGGACGAGGATCGGCGCAAAGCTAAAGACGCTGGCTTTGACGGCCACATGGTTAAGCCGGTCAATCACGAGGATCTGATGGAAACGTTGGACGTGCTTACGGAGAAGGCGGGTCGCAAAGATGCTGGCTGGCACCGCTAAGATCCGATCTTTAGATCCAGACTCTTTTTACGAATGACCAAACCCGTTGCTTCGTGGGCTCGTCGGGAAGGCACGAACGCTGCTTCGAGCGCTCGAACGCGGTCTCGAGAGGTTGCTTACGTCGGACATCCTTTAATACCGATAAACCACGCTTGAACATCTGGTCGAACTCCACTCACGAAGTCGACTTCGCCGCGTTCGTTTTGCTCAGGATGATTGGACGACAACCGGCTCGCCCTCGTAGCATCCGGCGTCGCTAGGCCACGCTCGCCACGCGATTCTCCATTATCTTCAGTTCGGATACCAATAAGCTACCCTTGCCCATATCCCCGTGAGGATTAGATGGATAAGGACAAGCACCGCAAATGTAAACCAAAAAGCAACGGGCCCATTGATCGGCCCACGGAACCATTTGCCGGGGAACCAGCGTTTACTGAACTCTTCGTCCCTGAGTGCGGGAAACAAGTAAAAAGAGAAAACAACACAGATACCTATGGGCAAAATGCTGGGTGCAAGGTTCCCCACCTGACGATAAGCTATGACGGCAAATGTAAGATCAACAAGAGCATGCAAAGCAAGGAAGACAAAAACGATTCGCTTGAAGAGTTCCATCGTGTTCTCTTGTTGAATTTTGACGTGCAAGGATCAAAGAGGCGGATCCACGTGTCAGTTACTCTGTGCTTGCCAGACAAGAGCGAAACGTAGCCTTGTATGACGCGCACTATGTCAGCCTGGCGGCGCAGGTCGTCAATAAATGTTTGCGGGTAGAGCATGATTGCAAGCGATGAGAATCGTCGTGAATCGTCAGAAGTCTAATCAAACAATCTCGCGTTCGGATCTTAAGAGTCTAGCGCCTGACTAGCTTTAACAACAAACTGCCGACGCCGACTTTCGAACAGATGGAAAACCTATTCCCTGGCGATCACGCAATCAACACCATGCTCGACCGAAGAACCGAACCCGAGCTGAGTTTTTACAAGCTCTGATGAGTTGATATGCTGCGACATTTTGGCGGAGACTTTTGGGGGAAGAGTTTTATTTGTTGAATCTACGGTAAAAACGC
>JBDTSA010000069.1:0-7754 GCA_039931335.1 Acidobacteriota bacterium | reverse complement strand
TTAAGCTCGAGTGTCACGCTCTCGATTCCTGCACTGCTGCGATCCACGATCCGTCCGCTGATCTGAACCGGGGCCGGCGGATTTACCGTGATCGTTATCTGCTGAGAGGTGGTCAGCCCGCCTCGATCCAAAACATCGGCGATGATCTGGTAGGTTCCCGGCGTTGCCGGCTGCCATGTCGTGTTCACAGAGCTGTTCGCCGTCTGAACGATCGTCTGAAAGATCTGGCCGTTGTTCGCCATGACGCGAAGCCGTTGGATATTGTTGTCCGGATCTGTCGCGACAGCGTTGATAGGAATCGGCGCCGGCATCGTGTAAACCGCTCGGTCGGTCGGTGCAATCAACTGGATGGTCGGCGCCTGATTCGGCATCGACGCAACAAAGTCGATCCCTGTAATGTTCGTTAGGACGTTTGTATAACTCCGCGACACCGGCGTGAACGTGATGCCGTTTGCCGGAGACGGAGTGATGTAGTAGTCGCGTCCGCCTGGGTAATTCGCGAATGTGAAGTTACCGCTCGCGTCTGTATCTTCAGTCCAGGCAAGGCCGCCGCCGATATAAACAGTCATGCCCGCGACCCCGTTTCCGTCCGGGCCGGTAATACGTCCGGAGAGACTGACGTTTGGAAGGATCACCGAAAGGCCGACGTTTTCTGAGTCTTTCACCGCATTCGTCGCATCGGTGGCTCGTGCAAAGTAGGTGTAGGTGCCGACCGCGACCCCGCTGATCTGAAACTCGTACGGCGCGGTGTTGTCGTTGCCGAGCAGAGTCGCAGATCCGTTGTTGTTCCGTCTGAAGAATTCAACCTGCGTTATCGCTCCCGCACCGCTCGTCGCACTCGCCGCGAAATTAATCGTCGCTGGTGCGGTAAATTGCTGTCCGTTCGTCGGCGACGTGAGCGCAACGTTGATCTGCGTCTGTGACGTCGCAAAGAAGTTTTGATTCGGCCATTCGATGTATCCGAGATACCCGATCGAGCGGTTTGGCGGATCGACTGTGTAACCGGGCATCTGCGGCGTGATCACCACTCCGTCATTCGGAGTAGTTCCGAGACCCGTGAAAACGTAGCTGCCGTTGGTGTCGGTTACGGCTTGGGCCGAGATATTCGTGTTCGTCGGGCTCGTCAAGTTGACTGTGATTCCAGAAATGCCGGCGGTCGTGATGTTATCGATGACGCGGCCGGTGATCCGATGATTGATCGGATTTACGACAATATTGACTGGAGCTGAAGTCGCCTCCTGCCCGGTCTGCGTAAACGCTTTCGCCGTCAATGTGTAGTTCCCGGTCTGCATCACTCGCCACTGTGTCGACCACGGACTGCTTGTCATACGGCCGACGAGCTGATTGTTTTGATCGCGGACTTCGACGACGCTCACCGATGTCGAAACGCTCACGCTGATCGGGACATAGCCACCCTCGACAAAAGCCTGGCCCTCGGTCGGGCTGGTGATCGAGACGTTAGCACCCGTTGGATCAACTACGAAAATTTGAACAGTCGGCGTTGAAAAACCGCGCAGCCCGAGCTCGTCAGTCGGGAACGCGCTGATCGACCACGTTCCAAGCGGAAGATTGTTCCACGTGAATTCGTATGGCGCGGTCGTGTCGCTGCCTAATGGGATGGAACCAGCTTGGCTGTTGTATGCGACGAAATCGACCTTAGAGATCGCCTGCCCGTCCTCGTCCGAGGCGGTCGCTTGGATCGTCACCGAGCTGCCGACATTGAATTGTGTACCGTAGACGGGATTGGTGATGACCGCCACTGGCTCGTGATTCCGCAGTAGGGTGAAGTCGGCGAACTGATTCGCCCCGAGATTTGGAAATGAGACACTTTCAGGTTCGGTTGCAAACCCAACTTTTCGAACGGTCAGTGTGTAATTTCCGCCCGCGGGCAAACTTCCAAACTGGAAATTGCTGACACCGTTGCTGCTGTACGGCAAGCTGAACGACCGGTTGACGGTTCCCGTGAGCGTCGCAACGATCGGTGCGTAATTGTTGTTAAATCCGACATTCTGGTCCGTCACGGTTCCGCTGATGCTGAACATCTGCACATTCTCATCCGTGGGTGCGACCTTCACGATGAAAGCGTCCTTGGTTGTTGTCGCAACACTGCCGCCGCCGCGAACGGTTTGAAAGGCATTCGGAGTGACCAGCACCGTCGTCGTATGTCCGGTCAGATAGGCGTTACTCGCTGAGTCGGTCGCGAGATCATAAGCTCCGCCGATCCCGAGAAATGTTGAAAAGTCGATCGCGGCTCCATCGGCGCGAAGACGAGTGAGAAATATGCTGCCCGATTGGAGAAGCGGATTGCGTTGGGGGAACGTCGCGTTACTCAGCGATTCGCCGGCGACGAAGACGTCACGATTTGCCGCGAGCCCGATCGCGAATGGCTGATCGTTCGCGGTTCCACCGAGAAGGGTCGAGAATACAAGTGCAGATCCCGAGGCATTAAATTTCGTGACAAACCCATCCTCGCCACCGTTGTAAGTCGTGTCGAAAGCTCCGACCGTCGTCGGAAACGCCGTGTTTTGCGTTTGACCCGTGACGTACATGTTTTGCTCGGCGTCGAGCACGATGGCTTTGACGCGATCCGACTGCAGACCGCCACCGAGAAATGTACCGAATTGCAGAGAGCTGCCTGCCGGGTTGAGCTTCGCAATATAACCCTCGATGCCGCCGCTCGAAACCGGTTGATATGAGCCAAGCGTTGTCGGAGCACCGGCACTCGCCGTACCGACAAATGTCGCATTGTCATTCGAATCGAGCGTGATGTCCACGATGCTGGCGTCAAAAAGTGTTGAGTAAACGATCCCGCCGTTCGCCGTCAGTTTCACGACATAACTTCCGGAGTAAAATATCCCGTTACAGCTTCCGGGTGTGCCGTCGCACAAGCGCTGCTTGAATGCTCCGGGCGTCGTCGGAAAATTCGGCGAGCTCGCGAAACCTGCAAAGACGGCATCGCCCGTTGTCTGATTCACCGCGACCGATCCGCCGAGGTCGGTGTTATTTCCGCCGAGATAGGTCGAGAAAATGATCGACGATCCCGTCGGGTTGAGTTTCGCCGCAAAGGCGTCATCGGTTCCGCCGAATGTAGATTGATACGCGTTGACGGTGGGCAGATCGCCGGCCATCGTCGTGCCCGAGATCAGGATATTTCCCGAGGCGTCGAGCCCGACTCCGCTGCCCGTTTCGTTTCCGTTCCGACCGCCAAAATAAGTTGAGAAAACAAGCGCCGTTCCGGACGGATTGATCTTTGTAATAAATGCGTCGTACCAGAATGAGTTTGGGGCGTCGGTTCGCGGGAGAAGGACCGGCTTGATCGTACCGGGAGTCGTTGGGAAGTCGCGCGACGCGGCAGTTCCAACGACATACGCGTTACCCTGTGCGTCAACCGTTATGGAACGGCCTTCGTCAAATGCGTTGCCTCCAAGATATGTTCCGTACGCAAGGATCGGATCTATCACGAGTTCCTTTGTCGTGTCGTAGGCGGCGAGCTTAAATGATATATCGAAAGACTTGCCGTCGCGCTTAACGGCATAAGTACTTGCGATCTCGGTGTGCGATCCGCCCGCGTCCTGGTAAACGAGTGGCTTCAACTGGCGTAGAGTCCCCGAGCCGGTTTCGAGAATAAGGTCGCCCGATTCATCATCGATCTTCGCCGACTCGAGCCCTTCGAATTTAAGTTTGATCTGTTTCGGATCGTGGCCGGGCCGGACGACAAAATCGTATTCGAGCTGCTGGCCGTTGCCGTAGTAGACGAGATCGACTCCGTCGTAGATCGAGTCGTATTTCACCTTTCGAAAATTGGGAATGTCGGTTCGCCATTTCTGCGGATCGTTACCGACAAAATAGTTCGATCTGCCATCGCTTTGTTCTTCACCGGAGATCGACGCTGCGTCCGTTGCGCCCTCGATCGACATGCGGACAGCCGACTGGCTCTCGACTTTTCCCGCCTTTCCGTATTTCTGTAGGCTCACGACGGCGTCGCGTTGAGAGAGGAACAGCGAATAGCCGTGGCCGCGGGCGAGGAACTTCACCGCGTCATCAGTCTGGCCAACGTTGGGTTCGAAGTTTATCGGAAGCTTGCCGTATTCGGCTTCGATCGATCGTTTATCTATTCGAGCTTCGATCGCCGTTCCGGCGCGATCGGCGGATTGCTCCGTCTGACCCTCTTCGGGAGATCCCAAAGAGCTGTTTTCGTTCGAATTTGAAACATTGAAAATAATTGCCGCGGCGAAGCAGAGAACTGCGATAGCCAAAATAGAAAAGATGACGGTTTGGCGTTTCATAAAAAATCCTCGGGTAAGTATTTCTGACGCCTAACAGTGTCGAGATGAGGACAAAAAAGACAGCATCGTTAGCGGGTTCGTGTCTTAAAAGAGCGCGAGCCACGCCACGCCTCACCTTCTTCTTGAGCAAGCCTTATGCCTTGAAAATACTGTGTTTTCGGGGTGTCGGTGAGATTGGAGACGTGAGGATTTGCTCGGTGCGCGAGAATTTACCCGCCCAATCGTGGAGGATCATCTCCCAGGCCGGCGACGCCAGGGCGGAGTCGTTCGACGTGCTGCGAACTGATCGATCTCGGGGTTGTATTTGCCGTTCTCGTCCAGAAGAGGAAACAATTGGAGGTTGCTGGAAAGATAGGCGGAGCGGAGCTCGACGGGTCGCGAGCCGGCCCGATTGATAACACGAACACGCGTCCCGCGAACTTCTCCGATCCATCGAGCGAACTCCTCAGCCCGGCCAACCGTCGCGGAAAGCAGAAGCATCCGGATTCGCGGCGGCGTAAGAATAATCGCCTCTTCCCAAACGTGGCCGCGCTCTTCATCAGCCAGATAATGCGCTTCATCGAGGATCACGAAGTCTGTCCGCACTTGCTCACCATTACGCAGCGCGTCGAATAGCTGGTTACGATAAATCTCGGTTGTACCGACGATGAGCGGAGCCTCGGTATTCTCTTTGCGATCGCCGGTAAGGATGCCGACGTTTTCGGCTCCGAACATCCCCGAAAATTCGATGTATTTCGAATTTGTCAGAGCCTTTAACGGCGTCGTGTACCAGGCTCGCTTGCCCTGCTCGAGCAGGCGCCTGATCTCTTCACTTGCGATCCAGGTCTTGCCGCTTCCGGTCGGAGCGGTCACGAGGACATCCTCGTGCTCGATCGCCTCCAATGCTTCGAGCTGAAAATCATCAGGCTTGAATTCGGAGGCCGCGGGGACGCCAATTCCATGCAAAAGATCGCGCGCCGCCTTCGTCTGGCTCGGCGAGTGTCCTTGTTCGACGTATTGCGTCGAACTTTCACTCGAACGATCGCGTTTATACCTGCGGCCTTTGTCGGGCCGCGATCGTTGACCGCGTTGGCCTTTATCATTGTCGCGATTTCGAGTCATGGGGAGATGTTAGCAGAAGGCAGTGGGCAGTGGGCAGTGGGGGAGAGGCAGAAGGCAAGAAGGCAGTAGGCCAGAAGGCAGAAGGCAGTCGGCAGTGGCTAGAACAAGAAGTCACCAGGGCAGATCGGCTTCCGCCTTCCGCCTTCTGCCTGCTCCCTCAACCCTATCCATCCAGACTTTGAAATGTTAAAATCTCGATTTGCATCGCAACGCGTTAGCGATGCTAAGCGTCTAAAACCAACAGCAAGCGGCACCAGCTGATTTTAGACGTCATATTTTATTTATGTTCGAGCAGGAATTATACAATCAAGAGGTTTCAGCGGTGCAGACCCGGCCCGGGGACCTTTTTCATAATTACGAGATCAAGAACTGGAATTTTACGCCCCGGCTTTACAAGATCCTGGCCGGGTCGGCGATCTTCAACATTCTCGGTCTGATACTGATCGCTTCGTCCGGCGTCCTGACGACTCGTGGCTGCGATAGCCCGTTCGTCGGACGCGTCTGCCAGGTGCTCGATACGGTTTACGTCGGAAGCTTGCTCTTCGGAACCGAGCGTGAGTACGAGGACGTCGATTACACAAAGACCGAGCTTGAGGATGCGGATGTAACGTTTGTCGATGTGACGGGCGTCACGCCACCGCTCAACTATCCCGCAGGCTATTTTCAGCTGGCCAATCCGGAACAGCAGTTTGCAAACATTACGGACCCGATGTCCGGAAATGGTTTTATCGCTCCGGGCATTCCGTATTCGAATCCGACAATCGGGGGCAGTGGACTGATCAACACACCGGCGATCAAACCTAACGCGAATCCCAACGTCGTCGAAGGAGCTTTGCCGACCGACGGGCCGCTTGGCTCATCTACGGATAATCCGACTATCCCGGGTAATCGTAAGAGGCGTCGCGGGGGAATGGTTTCGGCAAATGATGCGATGGCCAATGCGAATACGAATACAGCCGACGCGAATGCCAATATTTCAAAAGTGCCGGATGCCGATGCGATAGCCGACGACGCCAAAGAGGATAAGTTCGGCGTATTTATAAACAAGCGGCCGATGAAGGACAAGGCTATCGAGTCGCTCGAAAAAATTGAGAGCCAGGCGGTAAAACTTGATAGCCCGTTCAAGGTCGTAATTAGTGGCGCTCTCGGTTTGGGGAAAGATGGAAAGACGATCGTCTTGAAGAATCCGAAACCGGTGCCGAGCAATCCGCTTGTTAAGAATGATCCGGTCATGGAGAAGTTCGTGCAGGACTGGATAATCGCGGTCGGTGACGCCGGCTGGTTCGGATACCTTGCTCGGTTGGATCCGAAACCCAAGAATCTTGTTATCACTGTTGAGCAGAATTCAACCGACCTTATTGCCAGCGTCAAAGCGGATCAACCGACCGAGAATCAAGCCAATACTCAGTCGGCATCGCTTGGCCTGCTTCTCTCCGGAGCAGTCCTCGCTGCGCAGGGTGATGATCAAATGTTTTTGCAGAAAGCGTCGGTGACTTCGGAAGGAAAAGCTTTCGTCCTGAATTTCACGATTCCGAAACCGCTGGTGCAAGAAATGATCCTGCGGAAGCTCGCGGAGTCCAAAGAAAAAGAAGCAAAGCCCAACGGCAACGCCGAAGTTAAGCCGAACGATAACACGGCAAAGAAATAATATTTGGTGACAAACCGAAGAACCAACAACTCACTTCTCTTCCTGACGACGCTCGGCGTGTATCTCGGACTCGTGCTTGTCGGCGGAGCTGCGCCGTCCGTATTTGCACACGGAGCACTCACCCGGCCGTTCGAACTTAAGGATGAGGTCGAGGTCACTGACGATCTGGAGAAGAAGCCTGATGACGAACAGGCACTGGAGACCTACGCATCTGCACTCGAGTCGATCTTCATCACCGCCAGCGAGATTAACGATACGTTTCCGTTACTGACCGAGCAGGGCCGTTACGACTTCGATACTTATTACGGAATCAACTCGGCCGGGCGTATCGAAGGTGTTTCATATCTAGGAAAGGGAGTTGATTCCGGTAAATATTCTCCCGCGATACGCAATCTATACAATTCCTTTCCTCATACGGCCGATTCGGACAGTAAACCTTTTCGCTTAGTCTTCGCGGTAGAACCTCAGAATTTTGAGTTCAAAGTTGCTTTCACACAGGATCTGAATGCCGACGCAGTTCGTCTCTCGGAAGCCTATGCGGCACTGCTTCCGACGCTTAAAGAACGTCACATCTCGGCGGCTCGGAGGCTGATGTACGAGAGCACGCAGATCTCTTCGAAGGAAAATCAGTTTTTTATTGTCACGCGCCTTCCCCGTGCCGCTCTAGATCCGCTGCTTGCGAAAGACGCAAAGTAGCGGCGAGCGGATCGATATTTCAA
>JBDTSA010000068.1:0-7757 GCA_039931335.1 Acidobacteriota bacterium | reverse complement strand
CAGGTCGTCAAGAAGCTCGAAGATTCGGGTGCGATGGCCTGGACGATCGTCGTATCGGCATCAGCGTCGGATCCGGCGGCGATGCAATTTCTCGCTCCTTATTCCGGCTGCGCGATCGGCGAATACTTCCGCGACAACGGCCGCCATGCATTGACGATCTACGACGATCTTTCGAAGCAGGCTGCGGCGTACCGTGAGATATCGCTACTGTTGCGACGCCCGCCGGGCCGCGAAGCATATCCGGGAGACGTATTTTATCTTCACTCGCGCTTACTCGAACGTGCGGCTAAAATGTCGGACGCCCGCGGCGGGGGTTCGCTCACGAGCTTGCCGATAATCGAAACGCAGGCCGGCGATATCTCGGCCTACATTCCGACGAACGTGATCTCGATCACCGATGGCCAGATCTTTTTGGAATCTGACCTGTTCAACTCCGGCGTGCGTCCGGCGATCAACGTGGGAAACTCGGTTTCGCGTGTCGGTGGTTCGGCACAGATCAAAGCGATGAAGCAGGTTGCCGGTACGCTCCGTATCGACCTTGCGCAGTTCCGCGAGCTCGCGGCGTTCGCGCAGTTCGGTTCGGATCTCGACAAGTCGACGCAGTCGCAGCTCGAGCGCGGTCGTCGTCTGACTGAGATCCTGAAGCAGGGCCAATACCAGCCGATGGCGGTCGAGAATCAGGTGCTGATCATCTGGACCGTGACGAACGGGCTAGCGGACGATATCGCGGTCGATGATCTGAAGCGATTCGAAGAGGAGCTTGGAGCGTTTATCGAGAACTCGCACCCGGCTGTCCTGACGACGCTGCGCGACAAGAAGACGATCGACGACGGTCTGAAAGCTTCGATGAAGGAAGCGGTCGAAGATTTCAAAGCAACGCGCTGGGCGACGGCGGCGGCGGCGGTGGCATGGTTAAGTATGAACTATGAGCTATGAGCTATGAGGTGTCTTCCACTCACAGTTCACAGTTCACAGTTCACAGTTCACAGTTCACAGTTATGGCAAGTCTTCTAGACATGCGCCGACGCATTAAGTCGGTCAAGAATACACAGCAGATCACCAAAGCGATGAAAATGGTCGCCGCGGCAAAGCTCAAGCGCGCTCAGGATCGCGTGATTGCCTCGCGTCCGTTCGCTCAAAAGATGTCCGAGGTTCTAGGCGGTCTCAGCGCGAAGGTCGCGGACGAGTTTTCACACCCGCTGCTCGACGCTCGAGGTGATGAGAAATACCTTATCGTTCTCGTCAGTGCCGACAAGGGGCTTGCCGGAGCATTCAATGCGAACGTGATCAAAGCGGCTCAGGCGTTTCTCAGAGACAATGCTGCGAAATCCGCCGAGATGATACCGGTCGGACGTAAAGGACGTGATTTTTTCAAGCGACGCGAGATCGTATTCAAGGACGAGTACATCGGCCTTACCGGCAGCGGTTCGGCGAACCACGCGGATGCAATGGAGATCGCGCGGAATATCATCAAGACGTTCACCGACGACACGTCGATCGACAAGGTTTTTCTGATCTACACCGAGTTCAAAACGGTGCTGTCTCAAAAACCTGTCATCGAGCAGATCTTACCGATACCCCGCATCGATCGTGGTGAGGAAGGCGAAGCGGCAGGGGCTCAGGCGGAGTACATTTATGAACAGCCGGCGGCTGAGATCTTTGGAAAGCTTTTGCCGAAGCAGGTAGAAACTCAACTCTACAAGTCGTTGCTTGAGTCGGTCGCATCCGAGCAGGGCTCACGGATGACCGCCATGGATTCGGCGTCGAAGAACGCGGGCGAATTGATCGACTCGCTGACCCTCAACATGAACCGCATACGTCAGGCGGCGATCACAAAAGAAATTATCGAAGTGGTTTCGGGTGCCGCGGCGGCACAATAAGTTTTGGGTTTCTGGTTTCTAGTTTCTAGTTTCTGGTTTTCAGTCGTATCCAAACAATTTTCTATTCCGTACAAGAACTAGAAACTAGGAACTTGAAACAAAGTAAGTGGTTCTTGAAAACTCAAACAGATTCCGGCGGCGCGAGCAAGTAATGCTTTACGCGCCGCCTCTTCTTTGGATCGGAGTGATCTTTTTTCTGTCGAGCGGGCAGGGAGCGTCGACGCGCACTTCGATCATCATCCGTCCCATTCTCGAGTTCCTTTTTCCGGCCGCTCTCCCCGAAACGATAACTTTTTATCACGGCATCATTCGCAAACTCGCGCATTTTACCGAGTACGCCGTTCTCGGTTTTCTCGCCTGTCGCGCCTTTGCCGGCTCATCCGGCAATTTCCTGCGCAGACATTATTATCTTGCGGCCGTGCTGCTGGTTTTGTTAGTGGCCGGCTCAGATGAGTTTAATCAGATCTTTATTCCGTCGCGCACCTCTTCTGTTTGGGATGTCGTGCTGGACGCCATTGGAGGAGCCTTCGGGGTTGCGACTTACTATCTTGTTAGCCGACTTAAATCACCGCCGATCAGTAAAGGGACTGGCCGAAATGGTCAAAACTTTGCGCGATACCTTTGATGTTCGGCGAGTCCTGGTTCCAGATCTGAGCAGGATGTGCCGTGGCGCTGAGCCCGCTCGGACTACCGTAAATCACGTTTACCGAGCCGCAATCAGGGGCGTTGGGTATGTCCTCGTAAGGAACTCCTATAGCCAGATCGGCCTCCAGACCATAGCCGTAGTTCCAGGCCGAAAGTGAATAGCCGAATTGGTCGTATGGCTCGGCGACCCCGGGTATGCCCGCTGTGTCCTGTGTCCAATGCTGATAGCGAGTAAGCGACGCGCCGCTGGCCGAGCCGTAAAGGATAGTTACTAATCCCGCGTCTAAAACAGTTCCGAGGTCTTCACCGGGGACACCGATTGCGAGATCGTCGCGACCATCTCTATCGAAATCGCCCGTCGCCAGTGCCCATCCCATTCGGTCGTTGTATTCGACCGCGACACCCGGGATTACCGCCTGCGAAAGGAAACGGTTGTCGTTCGTTGTAAAAACGTCGCTTCCGGAAGACCCGAAAAAAATCTGCACGGCTCCGGCATTGGAATTTGCAAGATCTTCAAACGGCACGCCTACCGCCAGGTCATCACGCCCGTCGCCGTTGAAATCGCCTATCGCTAGCGAACGTCCGAATTGGTCCTCGGTTTCGGCTTCTCCCTGAACATCGGAATCGGCCTGTGAAAATATCTGAATTCCGCTCGGCGTCAGGCCCGATGACGACCCCTTGACGACATGCACGACTCCTGCGTCCTTCTTAGGATTCGTAAGGCCAACGTCTTCGAACGGCACACCAATGATGAGATCGTCGTAAGTACCTCTGCGCGAGGCTGCGAGAACCCCGCCGAAGAAATCGTCACCCTCCGCAAAGCCGCCGACCGAGATCGTCCCGTCACTATTCGTCCCGGGACTGCCCTGACGAAGGATCCGCCGGGTCGAGTCAACTAATCCAATTGAAGAACCATAAAGAACTTCCACGACCCCGTGATTATCGATAAGGCCAGTGAAGATCTTAGCTCCAGGATTGCCGATCGCGAGATCGGCCTTGCCGTCGCCGTTGAAATCGCCCCAAACCAACGCTGCTCCGAAATCGGAGCGATAATCGGGAGCGATTTGCTGTACAGCGGACAGGATAAGACCGTTTGATGAGCCGTACACTACGAAAACGCGACCCGAATAGTAGGCATCGTTACCGCCGTTATCGACGTAAATGTGCGGCTCCCCGATAGCGAGATCAACGAAGCCATCGCCATTGAAATCTCCGGCAGCCAAAGACCAGCCGAAATTGCCGTACGATTGACCGGGAAAATTTAACTTGGTTTCATCGATAAATTGGTCGCCCACCGAAGTAAGGCCCGACGCCGAACCGTACATCACATTAACGCCGCCGGCTTCAGTCAACCCGTTCACCCCTTCATTTGGAACGCCCACAGCGAGATCGGCAAATCCGTCACCGTTGAAATCGCCTTTGGCCGCGCCTGCACCGGTGCCAATCGCATCGCATCGCTTGTGTAATCCGTTCGCGTTACCCGGAACATTCAAAGCCTGCTGGCACGGATCGGGAACCGATGCGTTTTCGTTCTGTCCGTTGTTCTGGGCCGTCACCGTTGGAGCCATCCCTATAGGTATCAACAATGTGTGGATCGCTAAGACCCATGACACTGTCAACGTTGTGATCGTCATGATGCTGTTTTCTCTGAACATTCTTTTAACTCCTGATTCGTAAGTTTTTCAGCGGCCAGAAAGCCGAGTTAGTCTCCGAAAAATATCAACCGCCTCAATTGCAGAGCTGGCCCTTAAAGCGCCAGATCACCTCACCGCTGATGAAGTTGATCGTTCCGTGTATGCTGAGGATCCCGAATGCGTTTTCGAAACTGCCGGTTCCTTGAATGATCGCGGCCCTCGTGTTCAAGTTGTAGAGCCCGGACGTATCCGTGGGACTGAGCACCGCGTTGTCGAGTGTGGTGAAAGAGCTTCCGTCGTCGAATACAAAGGTATGAGAAGTGTGAGCGAGCAGGGTGCCGTCGTCGCCGACCTTTGGGGGACCTAACAGATTGGTCGTAACCGAGACAGTTTCCAACCTTCCGTCGATCCTGAGCAGGGCGGTTCCCTGAAAAGTCGTTGGGCCGGTCGCAAACGTATTCCCCGTACCGGATACTCTGTTGCAGCCGTCTTTGGCATCAACTGATGGCGCGGATATTAGAATCCCAAACAAAGCGAGCGAAATGATCAAGCTAGTAATTTTTTTCATGTTGTTTCTCCTTTCAAAATTGTTCTGCTGATCGAGGGGCGGCAAATCAATAAGTGCCCGTCGGCCGTCTTGAACGCATGAACGCGACCGGCCTCTACAAGCTCTCCTATCCTCGTAAGAGACAAACCGCTCGCGGATTCAGCGTCCGCTAGACTCATCCAGTCCGAATCAGATCGACAATCGAGGCACCACGCTCGTAGGCATTCGACGTTTGCTGAGCAGATGTGAAACAGTTCAACCGTTTCTGTTCGAATTGTTGTTCTCTTTCGCCGTAACATCCGTTTTTCAGCTTTCCAATCCATAAAGCGGCTTCCGATAAACTTCTTGATTTCGCCGTGAAATGGTTTTATTCTTTGCCATCCCTAAAAGTCCTGTAGAAGCTGTGTAAAAGTTGTGAAGGATTTGTACGTCCGGCTATGCCACAGGTAACAAAAGCTTTATTTGAATTTGGAGATTTCCGATTCGATGCGGAAAGGCGCACGTTATGGCGCGGCAGCGAAATGGTGGCGCTCGCGCCCAAGGCAACTGAGGTGCTTTGCCTGTTGATAGAAGCCCGTGGTGACCTTGTCCAGCGCGACGAGATCATCGACCGAGTATGGAGCGATACGTTTGTCGAGGAGGGCAACCTAAATCATGCGATCTCGGCTCTGCGAAAAGCTCTTGGCGGCGACGGGATCATCCAGACGGTGCCTCGTCGTGGTTATCGTTTCAGTGCGGAGATCAAAGAGATCGCTGACCCCGACGGTAACGAGGTTTTCATAGAGAAGCGGACGTTGTCGCAAACCACGATCGAAGAATCCGAAGAGCTCGTCCCTTCAGATGCGATATATCTTTCGACACTATCCGCCTCAATCAAGAGATTTCGGCTGCCGGTATTCATCGCTCTCATCATGATCGGTGCGATCAGCTTGATCTTTTACCTACGGGCTCCGAGCGGCAACAACTTACAGGCTCGGGTAAATTCTCATAAGACTTTGGTGATCCTCCCGCTCCGATCGTTGACCGGAAATGACGACGATACGGCGCTCGCCCTCGGGATCAGCGAGAATCTCGCGTCGCGTCTGGGCGAACTAAACCAATTGATCGTTAGGCCTACTAGTACCGCGGGCCGTCTCGCTGAACTCGGCGACGATCCAATCGCTATCGGCCAAAAGCTAGGTGCAGATGCGGTCCTTGATGGCTCCTATCAAAAAAGCGACGGCAGGATCCGGGTATTGGTCCGTTTGTTGACCGTGCCCGATGGAGCGCAGATCTGGGCCGGAAATTTCGACGAGTCTGAAAAGGAAGTCTTTAAGCTGCAAGACTCGTTAGCTTATCAGGCTGCCGTCAATCTTACCGACCGATTGATGCAGGACCAGACGATACAGCTCGCAAAGCGATCTACTGACAATGTCGAAGCTTATAGGCTTTACACGCGCGGACGCTATGAATGGACGAAGCGCACAAAGGACGGATTCGACAAGAGTATCGCCGCCTATCGGCAAGCGATCGATCTTGACCCGTCATTTTCGCTCGCGTACGCCGGGCTCGCTGATTCATACGTTTTGCTTGCCGAATATTTTGTTGAAGCACCCGTTGTCGCGTTTCCGAAAGCAAAAGCCGCTGCGCTAAGAGCCCTAGAGCTGGATCCGTCATCGACGCGAGCTCGTACGACGCTGGCTTATATCCTTGCGACATATGATTGGAACTACGCGGAAGCCGAGCGCCAGTATCGAACGGTAATAGACACCGAGCCGAACTATGCCACAGCTCATCATTGGTACGGAGAGATGCTTGGCGCGCTGCGCCGCTATCCTGAGGCTGATGCCGAGTTGTTAAGGGCTGCTGAGTTAGATCCCCTCGTTCCCACAACATATTCCGAACGGGCCATCTTGTTATATTACGAAGGGAAGCTCGACGAATCGCTTGCCCAGCTATCGATATTGAAACGGGAGCATCCACAGTATCCGTCAAGCTATATCTTTTCTTCATTTGTCTACAAGCTCCAGGGCTTGGACGAAAAGGCCTTTGAGGAAGAATTCATGTATTGGAAGGTGCAAGGCGAAAGTGAAGAGACTCTAAAGGAAATGTCCGACACATATTCACGTGGCGGCTTGCCCGCGTTTCTCAAAAGTGTTGGCGAGCGACTTGAAAGCGAGGCGCTGCACGGCGCACCCGCGTCATACAAGATCGTGAATACTTTTGCGCGCCTCGGAGATCGCGAAAAGACTCTCTATTGGATGGACAAGTGTGTCGAAGCTCACGATCCGCTCATTATTAAGATGGCGTCTGACCGGAATTTCGACTTTGTCCGAAATGAGCCGCGCTTCCAGGAAGCATTGAAAAAGATAAATTATCCGCAATAGTTCGGTCTGTCATCTGAATGAGTTAACTGGCAGCCTATCGCGAACGAGCCGCGAGCGGTTCCGACTAACCGAACTTTGTGTGGTATTTTAACGTTAATCATCCCAATCTGAAGGAGTCAACAGAATGAGCATTATTGACAAAGTTAAAGAAGCCGCGCTGAACCAATTTATTGAAGTCATCGAGTGGCTGGATGAATCGAAGGACACGCTGCTTTATCGCTTTCCGGTTGCCGGGCAGGAGATAAAAAACGGGGCCCAGCTGATCGTTCGCGAATCCCAGGCTGCCGTTTTTGTTTTCGAAGGCCAGGTCGCTGACGTTTTCACACCCGGGCGCTACACCGTCGAAGGCGGCAACACGCCGATCTTGTCGAAGCTCGGTGCATGGAAATACGGGTTCAACTCTCCGGTCAAATCCGAAGTCTATTTCGTCAACACAAAACAGTTCACAGATATGAAATGGGGCACGTCGAATCCGATTATGCTTCGCGACGCCGACTTTGGGATCGTTCGGCTTCGCGCATTCGGCGCGTACAGTCTTCGAGTTGCAGATCCGAGTGAGTTCATCAAGCAGATCGCGGGGACGAACGCTCATTTTCAGACCGAGGACATCGACGGCCAATTGAAGCGGGCGATCGTGACCGAGTTCTCGGATGCGATCGGCGAACTGAAGATCCCGGCCCTCGAT
>JBDTSA010000067.1:0-7759 GCA_039931335.1 Acidobacteriota bacterium | reverse complement strand
AGATCAACTACGATGGTCTGTTCAAGGTTGCGTATTTTGTCGCAACAATTGTTGGCGAGGTCGGTCAAAATCCAGTCAAGCCAACTTACACCGTCGCAAAATCATCCGGCCCGATGGGACAGGTTCGTCTGAGCGTCTCGTTGGGAACCATCCCGAGTTACGGGGATACGACCGACGGAATGATCCTCGACGGCGTGCGTGACAATTCACCGGCATCGAAGGCGGGATTGAAAGCGGGTGATAAGATCGTCAAGCTCGCCGGTAAAGACGTCCGCAACGCGATGGATTACACATACGTTCTCGGCTCAATGAAGCCAGGCGAAGAATACGACATCGAGATAATCCGCGGAACCGAGCGGATGAAACTGAAAATAATTCCAGCACCGGCGGCGCGAAGACCGTGACGGAATCCTTTCTAGTAGCGAGCGTCTTTTCGGGCTCTGCCCGCCGATGAGCGGAAAGGCTCGGCCTTTCCGGCAAGGACCTAAAGGCGTGTGAGGCTACGCCTCACTACCGCGGCGCAGCCGCAAAAAGAGTTGAGGCGCATTACGGAAAGGCGGAGCCTTTCCGCTCATCGGGCGGCAGAGCCGCATGAGATCACAACCCATTCCTAACGTTGCGGCTGCCGACGCACCCCGAAATACCAAACCCACCAGATGAAAAATATCTGCAGCGGAATGCGGAACAGCAAATACAGCGGGCCGTATTCCATCCCGGCGAACTGAACAGACTTCAAACTGCCCGCGATATTCGCAGGCAGGACAAGCACGAAGAAAATTATCAGCAATATCGAAGCAAGCCGCGCCGTCCTATCCCAAATCAATCCGATGACAGCGAGCAATTCGCACACGCCGGTGAAATAAATCATCTCCCGCTTCGCCGGCATAAACTCCGGCATTATCTCGACCATCTGTTGCGTGTTAGTGAAGTGCGCGATGCCGGTGACAATCAGCATAACTGCCATCGGCGCCCTACCGATGAAAGAAACATTAAGCCGTCGGCCGAGCAAGAACCGGTTGATAAGATAGAGGGCGACAAAAGTTCCGAGCAAAAAAATTAGCGGTGCCATAATTTGAGATTCTCGCTTGTACTCATATTATTCAATAGACTAATCCGAGCATTATGAAAATCAAAATCTTGCTTTTGTTCACACTCGCAACGCTCGCCGCCTGCGGCGGCAAGCCGACCGAGAACGGAACGAACGCGAAGCCGACCAACAAATTAGCTGCGACCTCACCCACGCCTGCGGCAACTCCGTTCACACCCAATGACGGCGACTATAACGGAAAGGGCGTCGTCACGAGACTTAATCCTGAGCAAGGTTCGATCGAGCTCGATCACGAAGAGATCAAAGACATGATGCCGGCTATGCAGATGGAATTTTTTGTCTCGGACAAGAAAATCCTCGTCGGCCTAAAAGTTGGCGACAAGGTCGAGTTTGTCCTTCGATATAAAAACCCCACTGAGACGATCGTAAACATCAAAAAGGCCCAATGACGGAAATCCCTTTCTGCAAATTTCACGGCTTTGGAAACGACTATATCGTTATCGAACGCGACAAGATTCCCGCGTCGATCGCGCTTCCCGATCTGGCGTTGGGCATTTGCCACCGGCACACAGGCGTCGGGTCGGATGGCATCGCGGTGCTTGAGAAAATCACGGATGGCGATGCCGACTATTTCTGCGAGATCGTAAATCCTGACGGAAGCATCGCCGGATTTTCGGGAAACGGTACTCGCTGCGCCGTTGCATACCTCTACTACAAAAGCCTCTGGCGAGATACGGCCCTGCGGCTCGAAACGCGGAGCGGAGTAAAAAACTACACGCTCATCGAGCGAATGGCCGAGGGGCATTACTGGTTCGAAGCCGAGATCGGTAAACCTAAATTCCGTGCGAGCGAAATTCCGGTCGCGGGTGATGTGGGCGAATCGGTTGTCAACCGAGAGATCGAGGTCGATGACCGGCAATTTCTTTTTTCCGGCGTGAATGTCGGCAATCCGGTCGCGTGTGTCTTCGTCGATGATTTTAATCTCGACTGGCGCTGGTACGGACGGGTGATGGAAACTCATCCGATGTTCCCGGAACGCGCGAATATCGTTTTCGTCCGCGTTATCAGCAAGGACGAGATCGAGCTTCGAATATGGGAACGCGGCGCGGGCGAGACATCCGCGTCGGGGACTTGTTCGAGTGGCGCTGCGGTCTTATCGGCCTTCACCGGAAAGACCGGACGACGCGTTTCGGTTCTTTCGGCCGGCGGCCGAACGGAAGTCGATTGGAGATCTGATGACGAGATCCTTCTGACGGGTCGGGCGGATATTGCGTTTCGGGGTGAATGGCCGATTGCAGTAGGGGGTAAGCAGTAGGAGGAAGGCAGTGGCCGAGTAGTCAGCAAAGAACTCCCCTCCTCGATGTGCTAAGGCTGACGTTGGTAGTTCAGAAGCTAAGCACTGATTCTTATTAACTACCGGCCGCCTCGCAGAGTCTCGGCACCCCTCTTAAACAAGAACGGAAACTTGCTTTCGTAATCTCGAACCGCTAGGCTGCGACGGTCTTCGCAAAATAATCCTCGACCACCTTCGTCCTAAAATCAAAAATATGCTTGAGTTGTCGCTCAACGAAGAAATGCGCGACATCTCCGAACGGTTCGAACGGAAGCCGATATCGAACCTCATCCTCGATCAGCGTTGTGTTTTCATCGAGCGCCGCGAACGTGTGCCGGTGGATCCACTGTTTGTACGGGCCTGACTCCTGCTGGTCAACAAACTCGAAAGGCGGATCCCATTTTGAGATCAGGGTCCGCCAATTCATCGGAAAGCCGTTGAGCTTGATGCGATAATCGATGATCGTTCCTTCGCGCATCTCGATCGGCTGCGGCGTAATGATGTTGAAACCGAGATCCGGGGGAGTGATCCGCTGGAGGTTCGCAGCATTCGAAAAGAATTCGAAGACCTCGGCCCGCGGAAGATCGATCGTCAGTTCGCGTTTTAGTGTGTGTTCGGCCATAAGGTGTTGAATTCGACCGAACGCGTCGAACGGATTCTACTTCTTGTCGCTTTTCAGAAACTGCTTCGGTATCGGGTTCTCGGCGCTTTCCTGCTGCCAATAGATCGTGATCACCCACCAACGCTTTCCGTCATTCAGAAGCTGGAAGCTGTTGATGCCGCGCATGAACGGTTCCTTGTCGTCGGACTTATGAAACGATGCGTAGGTCGAGAAGACCTGTGCGATGTTGCCCCATTGGTCGACGTGGCGAGCGATCTCTCGTTCGTGGAATCCGTTCTTTTCCAGGTACGGACCGCTGCGTTCGGCGTAATCGTTCGGCGTCATCACGCGAGCTCCGATGACACCGGTCTGTGGGTTCTTTCCGCTCGGGATAAGACGTGCGTCCGGGTGAAAGAGCGACCGAAAGCGGTTCCAGTCGCGGGCCTTTCCGGCATCGCCGGAGATGACGTCGTAGACGGCCTTCATGATCGAGTCCAGCGATGCGACGTCTTTCGGATCGGCCTCTTTGGGAGCTGTTTGACCGATTGAATTGGTCGAAATGAATATTACAGCGACGATAAGCAGTAGCAGTTTTTTCATGAATTCATTTTACTCCGAGAACCGTCACGAGTTTCAAGCCGCGCGCTCTAGTAATTCTTGTTTCGTGTGTTTCGTGTGTTTCGTGGTTTGGTTTTCCTGCACTAAGAGAACCGCGAAACACACGAAACAAGAATTCTGCAAAACGAGCCGTACATCGTGCCGACGCAAACGGGATACGATAAACTAACCTGGTGACCGAAAGACTTCACTTGACGGGGCTATTGCCGGGCGAACTTGAAAACTTCGTTCGCAAAATGGGCGAACCGCGTTACCGCGCCGGTCAGATCCTCAAGCAACTTCACGATCGCCGGCTGCTGTCGTTCGATGAAATGACCGATCTTCCGAAGGCTTTTCGAGAGAAGCTGTCAAACGTCGCAGAGTCTTCAACGCTGATCTTAGAATCGAAATACCTTTCCGAAGACGGCACGCGTCGGTTTCTGATAAGGACACGCGACGGCATGCCCGTCGAAACCGTTTTCATTCCGAGCGAGGGCCGCGACACGATATGCTTTTCATCGCAGTCAGGCTGTCCTTTGAAGTGCGATTTTTGCTTGACCGCAAAGCTCGGGCTATTGAGAAACCTGACCGCGGGCGAGATCGTCGAACAGATCATCATCGTTCTCAATGACGTCTATGGCATCGGAGGCGAGACGCCGCACGGGACAAATCTCGTCGCAATGGGCGCGGGTGAGCCATTCCTGAATTTCGAGAACCTCATAAAGGCGCTCGAGATCATGTCGAACGAAAACGGATTGTTCATCGTCCCGGGAAGGGTGACCGTCTCGACGGCGGGCATCGTTCCGAAGATCCAGGAATTCACAAAACTCGAACGGCGGCCGAATCTGGCGATCTCGCTTTCCGCTCCGGATGATGAGCTCCGCGATAAACTGATGCCGATCAACAAGCGCTGGAACATCGATGAACTGATGACGGCCGCGAAGGCGTTTGAGAAGACGCTGAAACGGGGTGAGAGGTTTACGTTCGAGTATGTTTTGCTTGGCGGCGTAAATGATTCTGACGAGCACGCCGACGCGCTCGTCAATCTCGTACAGCGGTACGGACTCAGACGGGTGAAGATAAATCTGATCCCGCACAATCCGGCCGAGCCTCTCGAATATCATCCGCCGGACGCTGGGCGAGTCACGCGATTTAAAGACATTCTTGAGTCACGGGGTGTTTCAGCGTATGTGAGACGGCCGCGCGGACGCGACATATATGCGGCGTGCGGGCAACTGGCTGCAAAGCAGGAGCCAAACCTCGTAAAGATAGCCGGTTTGTAACGTATGGAACTATTGATCCCCGGATTGATCCTCGTCGCTCTGATGGTGTGGGCGTCGACAAAGATCAAAAAGACCGCAGCCGATGCATTCGAACCCGAATTCATCGAAACTGAAACTTACTCGCTTCAAAAACCCGAGGGCTTTTTGCATGTCATCGGTGCTGAGGAGCACGAGTTCATGGCTTACGCGAAGGATTTTGGGAAGGGTGACAGCACGGGGATCCGGCAGGCGACAATCGAGATCGATTTTATAAGTGGTGAAAATGTCAGAGCGGTACGCGATTCGATCCGGCGAGCCGCGATAAATTCGGAGCTTCGGGCTGAAAGCGGAGCGACGTGCGAACTTTTAGCCGAAGAGACGGCGAACGAATCTTCGACGAGCGCATTCTATAAGATTGTCGGCGCAGGAGACGATGTGTATAGGCTGCGTTTCGGCGTTCTGCCAGAACATAAGGACGAATACTTGCGTAGAATTGACGAGACGCTTGAGAGCTTTACGATAAAAACAAACTAGCTTTTTTATGAAGAAATCTGTTTTCCTATTGATTCTATTTTTTTCATTGTCCATCTTGGGCGTGGTTGAGACTGATGCCCAGACCGTGACCGGATCGATCGGGAACGGTACGGTTGCTCGCGGTTCCAAAGCCCGCGGTAATGTCGTGATGTCGATCCCCGGCGGTCTGCATGTTAACTCCAACCGACCGTTGAGCGAATATGCTATACCGACGGTCGTGACGATCCGTGGAGCGGGCGTACGAGTCAGCGGCGCTACTTATCCGCGCGGACGAAATCGTAAATTCCAATTTTCTGAAAATCAGATCAACGTTTACGAGGGGCGGGTCAACTTTCCGTTCACCGTCACCGTTCCGGCAAATTTCAGAGGCAAGACAATCCGGGTGACGGCGGCGGTTCGGTATCAGGCGTGTACTGATGAGGTCTGTTATCCACCGAAAACGAAGAATGTTGTGATGATGGCGAGAGTTCAGTAACGATGCACAAGCCCGACCGTCAGGGAGGGCGATATGCTCAACGCCGGGATTGGTTGGATGTTGAGCATATCGCCCTTGCTCACGCGCGGGCTTTTGCATTTCCGATCACCGACAAGAGACGACCCGTCTTACCAAACTTCTTCTTCTCTACTCGATACGAAAAGAAAAGATCTGTCCGTTCCATCGTGCAAAACGGTGCGGTGAAGATCGAGGTTTCCGGAACACCCTTCTCCAGTAACTGATCCTTATTAGCTAGATCCAAATCGACGAGAGCGTGGCCGTCACGTGTTGGCGAAAAATACTTCTCGCTCGCTGTGAAATTGTTTTTGAACGCATCGACGACGTCCTGGCCGATCTCGTAACATCGGCCGCTTGCCGCCGGGCCGATGGCGACGATCAGGTCCGCTGCATCCGTACCGAAGTCACGCCGCATTCTTTCAACGGCTTTGGCGACGATCGATCTTGATGTTCCGCGCCATCCGGCATGGACCGCAGCAAACGCTCCGGTCTTTCGATCACCGAGAAGTACGGGAACACAATCGGCAGTTTTCACACCGACAAGTACGCCGGATAGATCGCAGATTAGCCCATCGAATTTCTGATCCGAAGTTCCAATATCAGTTTCGTTGGCGATGATCTTGATGTCATCGCCGTGAACTTGCCAGACGGTCGCGAGTCGAAAATCACCATCGAATACGGAAAGAAAACGGCGGCGATTCTCTTCGATGTTCTCCGCCGAGTCCTCGTCGAACCCGGAAAGATTCAGATCGGAGGCGGGAAAAGGCGACACGCCACCGAGACGCGTGGAAAATCCGTTCGTGAAGCCCCGCCGCTCAAGAGCATCACAAACCAAAACGCTTACGCCAGCGCGTTCTCGCCAATAGAAGCCCGCATCGGTTAGAATCTCTTCAACTCCGGGTGTTGTTTGTGATCCGCTTTGTCTCGTCACTTGTCACTCATCACTCGTTACTTAAAACATGATCGTTTCGATCGGCATCGACATTGTCGAAGTTTATCGCATCGCCGAAACCATGGCGAGAACGCCACGATTCGCGGAGCGCGTTTTCACCGACCGCGAACGCAAGTACTGTGACATGAAGGGTGCGGCAGCAGCACAGTCGTACGCCGGACGTTTCGCCGCGAAGGAGGCGTTCCTGAAAGCTCTGCAAACGGGATGGCGTGGGAAGATCACATGGCAGGATATCGAGATCTTGTCGGACGATCAGGGCGTCCCTTCGTTACATATCTCGGGTGAAGCAAAAACGCTATTCGAAAACTCCGGCGCGATCGAGGCACATATTTCCATCTCGCACACGTCGGAGCACGCGGTCGCGCAAGTCATTTTTGAGAAATAAATTTTGCGCACGATCGTCGGTTTGGCGAATGAGGAAATGAGAGGACGGTTTCGTCCCGTGTATATTCCACGTCACTGCACTAACGCAGCCGCGGAATACACATAAGCTATGAACCGAAAAGAAAGCACTTACTGAGTATCAACCTTCCTTTCGATCAGACCTTGGACCATCGGCCGAATATTCGAAAAGAAATTAAATCCGGTCAAGGCTTCGACCCTGTCGACGCTCGTACGGAAATTGCGCCACGGAGTGTTGAGGCCGATGTTCTGATTGTTTGGCATTATGACGGCGATCGTTCGAGTGGTCTTATAAACGCGATCTACGTCATTAGCGCCAACCGGCAAAACGATGATGACCTTCCACGTAACAGAGGGAACGGTTACCTGGCCATTCGCCACGGTGTTTGTCACACCGCCGTTCGAACCGGTTCCGCCGACACCGGCACCGCCGGCGATGATGTAGAGTTCGTTACCTTGCGCGACGAGCGTGCGGCAGTAGGACTCAAACTCTTCCCACGGGCCCTGATTGTTGAATGGCGCCTGCGGCATCATGTT
>JBDTSA010000066.1:0-7822 GCA_039931335.1 Acidobacteriota bacterium | reverse complement strand
GGCTGTGCTCCCGTTTATCCACAGTCACCTGCCCGTCGGATGGAAATTCTGACTTCTGCTTGTTCCATCACCATCATAATCTGCCACAACAGGGAGCTCTCCACGCCATTCGAAAAAAGGCTGCCTGATTTCTCAAGCAGCCTTTCCAACGTCAATTATTTATTGTTACGGTTTCGGAGTCGCTGCCGGAGCAGGATCCTCGCCTTTCTTCTTTAGTTGAGGCGGGCCATCCGAGCTCGAGCTGCCTTTGTCGGCGTCTGCCGGATCGGATCCTTCGGGCTGACGTCGCTTGAGTGTCGGTTTCTGATTTCCGTCTTCATCAACGTCGCTGGACACGCCCGCCTTTGCGTTCGTGATCTTCAACAGATGAGCCTTCACGCGTTGAAATTCCGACGTGCTAATGATGTATTCCTCTTTTTCCGGGAACCGGGCGACCAACGCAAGGCTCGCATCTCGACGATCGATAGACTGCGGATGCGTTGCGAAGATCTTTGAAAGCGATCCGGGTTTCTTCTTATTCTTCGCGCTCAGCTTTTCGAACATCGTCGACATCGCCGTCGGATCGTATCCCGCCGCGTAAAGATACTGGACACCAAGTAAGTCGGCTTCAGATTCCGCACCGCGGCTGAATTGCAGGAAGCTTAGAAGCTGTGCAAAGCCACCCGCGTTCTGGGCGATTGCACTTGCGATACCGCCGCCAAAAATTATTGTTCCAAGCAATCCGTACTGGATCGCCTGCATCTTGCCGTTATTCTCCATCGCGTGACGGGCCGCAACGTGTGCGATCTCATGTGCCATCACGCCGGCCAGCTCAGCTTCGCTATCGGCAGCGAGGATGAGGCCTTTGTTGACAAAGAAGAAACCGCCCGGCAATGCAAACGCGTTCACCTCGTCGCTGTCGATGACCTTGATCGTAAACGGGATCTTCGCATCCGAATGGAGGACGACATTTTGCCCGACACGATTAACGTACTCGGTGATCATCGGATCTTCGACGAGCTTGGCTTGCTGTTCGACTTCCAATGCGAGCTGGCGTCCCAACGCAACTTCCTTCTCCTGCGATCCGCCGAGCCAGCCGAATAATTTATCCGAACCGCTGTTGATCTTCCGTTTTCCGATCTGCGACGGGTCTTCCTTCGCCGACAAAGTCTTCGAAACCGGACCCTGGGCCGCAGGCTTCGTTTTGTCGTCCTTTTTTACCGCTTTTGCCTTTTTGTCGTCTTTCGTGTCTTCAGCCGTTTGGGCTTTCGCTGACATCGGGAAAAACGAGATGGCGCTCAGCCAAATCGTAGCAGCGAGTGAAAACGCGCCAAACTTTCGAACCGACTCTCTATGCATTTATAGCCTCCGGGACTTCTTCAATCGGATGAGGTAAATCTTAAACCTTGATCAAGTACAAAATCAACGCTCTTTATGATGCGTGGAGCGTCAGGAAAGTTGCGAATCTCCCAAAAAAAGGCGCATTGTCCGTTTCAAGAAAAACCTTTATTTTTCTCACTTAAAACTGATAAAATAGCCGCGGCGAGTGATCCGCGCACTCTCAGCCTAACATCCTTCCTTTCATTTCGGAGTTCGACCTATCAGCGCTTCCAACCTAAATGGCACGTATTGAGGAAAAAGTTAAAGACATTGTAGAGGTCCGCGCCCATAAAAGTCTGCGTGATTTTTCGGCCGATGCGGCTGAGACGGTCGCCGGGTACTACTTTACGGACGGCACTTCAGATCTGATGGCGAAGTGGCTCGATAAGGTCGCGTCGGTTCAGCCGGACGAAGGAGCCGCGTTTGCTCTCGCCGGTTACCGAGGCGTTGGCAAAAGCCATTTCCTTGCTACTTTGGGTGCATTGGTCTCGCATCCCGAGCTCCGATCGCGGGTTCTCGATCCGCATGTCGCCGCCGGGGCGCATCGCCTCACGCGCCGACATTACCCGGTTACGTTTGTCCGCCGCGGATTGCACGAAAGTCTTTTCGATGAGTTCAGCGAGGCGATCAATCAAAGCCTCGGATTGGACTGTTCGCAGTTTGGTGGTTCCGTCGCTGACATCCTCAAGGCAGCCTCGGAAAAGGCTGGCGAGCTTCCGCTGATCCTATTGATCGATACCGCTTACGAGCGGGGTTCCCGCGTCACTCGTGACGACGGCCCTTTCCTGAGCGAGATCGCCGAGGCGGCAAAGACCCTGAACATATTTCTCGGCGTTGCACTCGATGACGATATCGCCGGAGCGGACGGCTCGAACCTCGGGATCTCGCGAAGCTTCTCGATCGACTATCTCGATCAAGAGCATCTTTATAAGGTCGTCAATACATACGTCTTTCCGAAACATGCTCACGCCCAGTCTGCTTTGAGCGATGTTTACGCATACTTCCGAGAGGTCCTGCCGAGCTTTCGTTGGAGCGAACAACGCTTTTCGTCGCTCTATCCGCTGCATCCCGCGATCCTTGAGGTCGCTCCGTTCGTCCGCCTCTATGTCCACGACTTTGCTCTCCTTGGATTTGCGTCGGCGGCTGCTGAGCGCATTCTGGGCCGGCCCGCGAATTCGCTGATCGGGCTCGATGAAGTATTCGATAACGTCGAGAAGTCCCTCCGGAAAATCCGTGATCTCGAAGAAGCTTTTACTGCGTATGATCATCTGAACGCCGAAGTAGTCGGAAAGATCCCGGTCCTCCGGAGGCTGCAGGCCAAACTGATCCTGAAGGCGTTGCTCATTCTTTCGCTTGACGGGCAGGGAACAACCGCGGGCGAGATCAGCGCCGCGATGTTGATCTTCGACGAAGAAGAACCGGCACGAGCTCTATCGATCGTCGAGGACCTCATCCAGAAATTTGCCGAGGAGCTTCCGGACGATATCCAGATCCTTGCGGAAGAGGGACGCGAGACGCGATACGGATTCAAGGTCAGCAGCAAGGACAGTCTCAACCAAGCCTTATCTGACGCGATTATCGATATTCCGACAACCGTCGTCCCGAAAGTGCTGCGCCGACTCCTGCAGGAGCGCTTTACCGACTTCACGCTGTCGAGCGGAACTGATGCGGTGCGTCAGGACTGGATGGACAGCCACGTTGAGTGGCGTGGCGGCCATAGACGGGGACGCATCTTCTGGGTAGAGGACGACAGCGAGAATTTAGCGAGCCATGCCGCAACACTCGATCTTCAGATGGATTGGGAAGTCGTCATCGATCTGAAAGACGAGAAGAGCGAACCTTTCGCACCGCAAGCGGGCGTCAGCCGGGTAATGTGGAAACCTGACGAGCTTCGCAAGGAAGAGGCAGAGACCATACTCAAGTACTTTGCGTTGAATTCTCAGTCCGGGTTAAGAGAAGAGTTCAGCGAGCAGATCCGAGCATCTCTCCATTCGCATGCGGTGCGTGTCGGCAAGATAGCGAATCGGGTCTTTCTAGAGGATGGAAAATTAACGATCGATGGATTCGATTACAACTTCACGGACGAAGCGAGGTCTGCGCAGACATTAGTAGAATTGTTCTCGGTGATGCTCGAGCCGTTGTTCGAGACGCGATATCCGGAGCACCCGGCTTTTCCGCGACGCCTGGGCATGACCGAGGTCGGTGCGCTTGTTGCGGATCTTTATAATTCGTCCCGTCAAAATCTGCCGGAGGTGCAGGAACTCGCGCGAAACTTTGCATTGCCGATGGGTCTGGTGTCGGAGCAGGATGGCGTTCTTCTTCCCCAAACGGATGAAGCTCTCTCCGCGCTGCCGGCCGCGGCCGATGTGTTAGCAATGATCTCCGATGCGAATTCGGGCGGCGCGGTTTCGTTGAAAGAGGTCTACGACCATTTCCGTCAGGAGCCGAGAGGCTTTGTGCGAGAGGTTCAGCATCTCTTACTGACAGCCCTTGTTGCTCAACGACAGATCGATTTCGTCACGTCGAAAGGCGACCGCATCAATCAGCGCTCACTCGACCTAAAGATCATCTGGGATGACATCGTCGGTATCGCCAAGCCAGCCGGGCCGGCCTTCTCCGCGAAGAAGCTGGCAAGATGGGCCGTACTTGTGACTGGCGATGACAAGATCAAATCGCTTGACGATGAGGCTGGCCGCTCGGCTCTCAAAGCGGCGCTCGAAGTGTGGCACGTCGAGTGGCACAAATCGCGAGTGCTCAAAAGATTTAACGAATTGCCGGATGACGTACTGAACGCCCGGATCTGGAATCTTGCTTCGCGCTGCTCAAAAACTCTTGGCGCCACGGCGGATACGATCAAGGGAGCCCTCGATAGCTCGATCTCGCTGGAGGAGTGTATCAATCGAATTGGGGATACGTTCTCAGATTCCGAAGAGCAGTTTCATCGGGCGACGAGCGAGCTGGTCGTCGTTGACAGTTTCATCAAGGGAACGCCGACACGAGCGCAGATCGTTTCGTATCTCTCCGGATGCGAAGTTACCGATGTCGACGAGATCGAGGAGATGCGGGAGCAGCTCTATCAGCTGGTCGACGGCAGCTACTGGAATCCTAGCGATGCGAGTAATCGGGAACTCGGATATCTCTGGATCAAGTTTCAGCGCGACTTTGCAGACCATTTCGCCGCTCGCCACGACGCCATCATGCGCTCGCACTCACTGCAGGCGAGCTATCACGAGATCTTAAGAAGCGACGATTGGTGGGAGTTCGAGAATCTCGCACTCATATCGCTCTTCGATCCGAAACCGGCCGCCGCAATTTTAGATATTCAGCGCCAGTTTGCGGAACTTCATTGTAATTTCGCGGTTCGAGAGGCACTTCAGGAAAGACCTTTTTGCAGGTGTTCGTTTGGGATCGCGCGGGAGAAGACATGGGAAGCTCTGCCCGAAACACTTTCGGACGCGATTCGGGACGCCCTCCGCGGATATCGCGAAACTTTATCCAGTGAGCAGAACACCGTGACACCGCTTCTCGAACGAATCGAAACCGAATCGTCTGACAAAGCCGCGGCGAGCACAGCATCAGCTCTGATCGAGTCGCTGCGAAAGGGTGGTGAGCTTCCGCGATTCTCATTGACCGAATTACAGGTATTGCAGCGTGCACTCGGAACGACGGGCGACTTCGGTAATGCTTCCCGCAACTACGACGCAAGCTCGTCCGAACTCGAACACGAAATGACATCCGACTTCCAGAACGAGATCATTTCAGTATAATCGCCCTCTCGGCCTGCTGTTTAGTTTCCTGATTTTCAACTATATTTTATGGGTATGCAGAGCGTATCCATAATCGGTGTCGGTCGCATCGGGGGTGCTCTCGCGATCGCCCTCACGCGGGCCGATTTCGAGATCGAGTTTCTAATTCACCGGGATCCGACGATCGTGCATCTCGTTACGGCGTTTCTGCCGGCGACCGTGAAGCTCGTTCCGGCCTCGGATCATTTACCTGCATTCCAGTCGGACATCGTTCTCGTTACGACGCCGGATCCGGACATCGCTCACGTCGGTGCGCTGCTGAGAGGTCGATTGAAGGATGGGTCTGTCGTGCTGCATACGAGCGGTTCGCTCTCGTCTGAAATATTCGCCGACCTGGCCGCGGCAGGACATCATGTCGGTAGCGTGCATCCTCTGGTATCGGTAAGCGACGCGGTTTCCGGCGCCGACAATTTTTCAAACGTATTCTTTTGCCTCGAAGGAGACGAAGCAGCTGTAACTGCGGCACGCGCAATCGTCGAAGCGCTTGGCGGCCGTCCTTTCTCTATCGACTCCGCACACAAGCCGCTCTATCATGCGGCCGCAGTAACAGCGTGCGGTCATTTGGTTGCGCTTATCGATATTGCAGCCGAGATGCTGGCCAAATGCGGGGTCGAAAAAGAAGGCGCGAAACAGATTCTGCTTCCGCTTATCACGAGTACGATCAACAACCTTCAAACGCAAACCCCGGCCCGAGCGCTCACCGGCAGTTTTGCCCGCATGGACAGCTCAGCGGTCGAGCGACATCTCTCGGCGATCGATCGCGAAATGTCGGAGAGGGTCCGGGAGGTTTATCTTTTGCTCGGCGAGCAGTCGCTTGATCTGGCCGCATCAATTGGTGGCAATGCCGCCGACGAGGAGAAGCTCCGCGAAGTTATTTCAATAGCGAAAAGAAAATCCGGGTGATAAAATTAGGAAAGCGACACGTATGGCGAAAACGAAAGACGAGTTTGCACAGGAAAAAGAGATCTTTCTGGAACACATTCAAAAGGCCGGCCTGCGCCGGACGGGCCAGCGTGACCTGATACTGGAAATCTTCCTGCGGACCGAAGAGCATCTGACCAGTGAAGATCTTTACTGGCTCGTGCAAAAGCGGGATCCTTCGGTCGGAAATACGACTGTTTACCGAACGCTAAAATTGCTGACCGAGGCCGGGCTCGCACGTGAGGTTCGTTTCGGCGATAACAAGACCTATTACGAACATCATTACAATCATCAGCATCACGATCACATGATCTGTACGGAATGCGGAACGGTTATCGAGTTCTTTTCTGCCGACATCGAAGACCTTCAGGATCAAATGGCGGACAAATTTGGGTTCCGTCCGACGCATCACAGTCTGCGGATGTGGGGAATTTGCGAAGAGTGCCTAAAGAAGGAGAGAGAATTGTCGAGCACACCCTCCGGTGCTCAACCAAAAGTACGGGTCAGAACGGCGGTAGAACATTAGGTAAGTAAGAAAGAAAAATGTTGGAAGCTCAGGTTAGTTTTAAACGAGAAAAACGGGAAGGGATTGTCGCGGTCGGCACATATTTGATCGATGCCGCGAAGCGTTTTGGCATTCACTTCGAAGACGTGTGTCTTCCTGAGACGGATACGCATTACTGTTCCGTAGCTGTCTCGTCCGGATCCGATCTGCTCTCCGGGATGACAAAGGCCGAGTCGGAACATTTCGCGAAAGCGGGGCGTAAGACGAACGAACGTCTGGCATGCCAGGTTAAGATTAAGAATCCCGGAGAGGTTGAAATTATGACCGAAGAAAAAGTAAAAGATCCCGCGCCCGAATCTAAGCCTACTGCTGACAGCAGTGAAGAATACCGAAAGGCATTCGAGGAAATGCCGCTCGAGAAAAAGATCGCGAACCTTGTTCAGCTTGAGACGATCGCATTCGGTGAAACGGTTTCCTTCATTATCAATTCGCCGTTCAAGATCGCGGACAAAGTGATGGACGTGATGGCGGAATTTGGATTCAAAAAAGAGGAAAAGCAAAAAGAGGCGTCGCGGCCGGCCGAGCATAAGCCAAAAGCACCGCACGCGAGCAAGAAAGACTCGAAGAAACATTCGAAACCGAAAGACTCGGCCGCATAGTTCTGTCGGGGAAGGCGATTGATATTAATGTGAGCGAAGGTCAGCTTCAAAAACAAAATCGAACGGCGCTCAAGGAGAGGGGTCAATATCTTTTGGCGTTTGGTATCGTTGCGTCGATGCTGTATGTCGCCCAGTTTCCGATCTTCGTTATCTTCTTCTTTGGTATCTTCGCTTATTTTCTTCTGCGGATGTTCTCAGCCGGTTCACGTAGCGAGACGAGGGAGATATTTGAATTCTACCTGACGGCAAATGAAATGTTGCGGGACGACGAGCGCCGCTGGTATGGCTTTGAGTTGAATGACGCGATCAGACGAGGCGAAGAGATCGTTCGCCGCATGAGATCCGCCCCCCCGCTAGTCCATTTCGCACTCGGGGCGCTCCAGAACAAGATCGGCGATCACAAAGCAGCCGTTACTAGCCTTGCATACGTTGTAGAGAACTCCGATTCGAACGAATCGGCATTTACGTCTCCTTCGCCGGAGCTTCAGAGCTATGTGAGAGTTCTGCGAAAGATCGAGAGGGACCCGGCGGACGCGCCCCTCACGTCTGCTGCAGTGCGAGCTCTTGAAAGG
>JBDTSA010000065.1:0-7947 GCA_039931335.1 Acidobacteriota bacterium | reverse complement strand
CAACATCCCGTTCGCCGAGAATGGCTTATCGAACTGCGAGATCTGATAACCCTTGGGAAGATCCGGATAGAAATAATTCTTACGGGCGAAGATCGACGTCTCCTGGATCTCTAGTCCCAGCGCAAGCGCGGCACGAGCACCGAGATCGACCGCGCGTTTATTCAGAACCGGAAGCGCCCCCGGTAACCCGAGACACACCGGGCAAGTATTTGAGTTCGGCTCGGCCCCGGTCTGGACGGCACAGCCGCAAAAGATTTTCGTCGCAGTGGCGAGTTGTGCATGGATCTCCATGCCGATGACGGCTTCCCAACCTTCTTTGATCATAGTGAAATAAAAAAACGCGGAGTATGACGTAAATCATAGTCCGCGTCGGTCAGAAACTCAAAAAACTCAAGCTAATGTCGGCCCGTTCGAATTATCGCGCCGCCGCTCCGCCTGCCGCGATAGAAGAGTAGCTGCGGCCGCGGTGTACTAACCGGATAAACACCGACGGGTGTCGCCCGGTATCCATCGATACTGCGGAATCTACGGTTTGTAGAATATCCACCGTGTCGTCTATAGCGCCCACCGGAGTAAAATCCCCCGTAAAATCCGCCACCATACGCCGCCTGCCCAACTTCGACCGCATCGTTGCTCAAAGCGGACGCTTCAATATCAAGGTTCCGGCGCTCTAATTCAACTCGTTCCCTTTCAAGCCTCGCCTGTCGAAGCTGCTCCGCGAGTTGTAATCTCGCCGCCATATCCAAATCGCGTTGCCGATCGAGTTCCTCCGGCGAAGGAAGTCCTAAGCGAGCATAATTCTCGCGATAGTGGCGTTCTGCCGCAAGGCGTTTCTCCTGAAATTTCTGCAGGGTTGAATTCGTCACGATCCGAGTCTGCGCGGCTCCAACCAATACGAGTGAAAGTAAGAACCCCAAAATAAATGCGGCTTTCTTCATGAACTGTCACCTCCTGACGCGTACCTAGATAATAGCACTAAGATGCTTTCTCGATAGGAACGGGATGCCGAGCCTGGCATCCGGTATTCGGTGACCGACTCGTCCGAAACTGCTAAATACCACTTTTTAGAAGCTCAATCCCAATCCGATCCTTCCATTGCGCCCTGGAGTACGAAAACCATTCTCGAAATACTCGTTGTCGAAGAGATTTTCGACAGTCCCGAACAAACGCAGACTGAACTCGTCGTTCTTGATCGGGAACGTGTAACCGGCGGTCAAATCTGCACGTCGATTGCCGTCGAAGCGGTAAGTGTATTGACCGAACGTCGTGCTGCTAAATACCGGGGCGAGATACGAGCTCGTCGCCAGTAGATCCGCACTCACCCAAAATCTCTTTATGCGCTGTGTAACGACAAGTGTGAATTGGTGATACGGGATGCCGAACGCCTTACGATCCGAGTTCGCGACCGGGCCTGTCATCGGTCGTCGAAAGTTTCGCACGTCGCTGTTAGTGAAAGTGTAAGAGGCGAAGACGTTCGTCGATGTTGTCGGCTTCGCCTCGATGCTGAACTCGGCACCGCGGGAGTAATGACGATCGAAATTATAATAGACCGGCGCGCCGAAATCATCGGTCGGGATGTAAGTGATCTCGTCTTTGATCTTCGTATAAAAATAAGTCGCTGAAGCTTTCACACGCTGATCCGCAAAGTACTGTTCGATTCCCGCATCGATACCGATCGAACGCTCCGGCCTTAGAGCAGGATTGCCCTGAGGAAAGAAAAGTCCCGAAAAGAAGAACGTGCCGAAACGTTCGTACAGCGAGGGAACGCGGTATCCGTTCCCGACGTGCGTCCGGATCTTCGTACCAGTGTAAGAGATGAAGTAGGACGCCGATCCGTCGAAGGTGTAGGCAGCAGGAGGATCAGAAAGCACCAGGCTGGCATATGGTCCGGTCGTCACGCTGAATTGTGGTTTGCCCAAACCAAACCACTGTGCACGAGCTGCGCCGGCGAATTGCAATCTCCCGTCGAGCATGCTGACCAGATGCTGCAAATAAAGCGTATTGCTGCTCTGAGTCGCGCTCGTCGTGAAATCGTCAGTACCGCTTGGCGTGCTTCCTTCGTTGTCAAAGTGCTCGTTCTCAAACTCGTAACCGCCAGTGAATGTGTGCGCAGCATTCGGCGTCCACGCGGCATGGACATTCGCTGTATGAATCGTTCCGCCGAAACTGTTTGTGAACGCGCTCTGAAATCCAACTCCGAGCTCTCCGTCGTCGTTCATTCGCTTCGTATCGATCCCTTGGTAATAGCCGCTGATAACAAACTTGTTACTGACGGCGTGACTCGCAGAAAACTGTCCGACAAAGAATCGTGACTTCTGAAAGCTATCCGGATCATCAACGTCAGGCACGAAATTAACACCTTCGTTCGCATCGATGATCGTGGTGGTAGGAGGTAATGCGCCGAACGTATCCGGGCTCGAGTTCAGCCGTACGTTGGCGTCCGAAATAAAGAAGCGGCCAGAGAAATTCGTTTTGTAGGACGGCCGATATTCGATCCTCGATTGAATGTTTGTGTTGCTCGCGTTGTCGTCGCCGTCAATGCCTTTTGTGTAAGCTGTCCGCGAGATCGCGCCACTGATGCCGAACTTGTTGTCTGAAGTTCCGTACGAACCATTACCGCGGAATCGCCCGAGGCCAAGGCCACCGGCCGCTCCTGAGACTTGTCCGTGAAATCCCTTGGCGGGTCGCGGCGTCTGAAAATCCACCGTCCCCCCGATCGCATTGGTCCCGTAAAGCGAGCTTCCTGATCCGCGGAGGACCTCGATCTTGGCAACGCTCGTCAATGTAAAATCGCTTAGAAATGGCGTCGCATCACCGGTGATCGAGCCGGGATCCCGAAAGCGGATACCATCGATCAGCACCGCGGTATCCTGATTGCGCAGACCGCGCGCTTTTATTGACGCTGTCCGTCCGAAACCGCCAAGCTGCTGGACGCGAAAACCCGGAATTGTTCGTAAGGTATCGATGAGCGTAATGTCCGCTCGGTCTCGCATTTCTTGCGCTTCGATAGTGTTCACACTCTTTGATACTTGCTCGACGGGCTGTTCTGCGTCGGCCGAAATCGTCACCGTTTCGCGGACCGCAGCAAACGTATCGATCACCAGATCGGCTGCCGTTGGACTACTGCTCAGCCTTACCGTCATCTTTATCGGAGACGATGACTTCAACTCGCCGTTCGAAAGATATGAAGCGGTGACAACATATACTCCGCCCCGGATCATATAGAACCGGTATTTTCCTTCGGAATCGGTTCTTGTCGTCTCGTCGCGGCTCGAATCGTCCGCGTTCTTTGCGAAAACCTCAGCACCCGCGACGGGGTTGCCGGCGGAGTCGGTTACCTTTCCTGCCAGAGCATAGAAATCGGCTTGAGCGATAGCGCTTACCGACAACAAACAAATCAAACCTAAAACTCTTATAACTTTCATTTCTCTCCTGTTCTGCCCATCGCAGAATGGTTCTAACCTGACAAGCACGCAAAGTTCCCGACTCCTCGATTTTGGATTTTAGATTTTGGATTTTGGATTCAAGATCTTCGCGGCCTTCTTCAATCCAAAATCCAAAATCTAAAATCCAAAATCGAGTTCACGGTTGCGTGGGCAGTGCCGGCTTTTCACCGGACTTCCTTTGCAGTACTCGCCTTGGGAGTTTTGAGTCCCGCCTTCAGGCGGCCAGCTAGAGCTGCGACTCAAAACTAATAAACCGTCGTCACTCTTACCTTCCCGCTTGCCGGATTTTCATCGAGCAGCACTTGTACGTCATAAACTTCTTGCAAATTCCCTCGCGTCAAAACCTGTGGCGTCGGGCCCTGGGCGAAAGCCCGGCCGCCCTTGAGCAGTATCACACGCTCGGCAAACTCGCTTGCGAGATTAAGGTCGTGCGTGATCACGATCGCCGAGGCTCCCGCATCGCGACAGCGGTCGCGGACCAGCTTCAACATCAGCGCCTGATGGGCAAGATCGAGATTCGCCGTCGGCTCATCCAGCAGCAGAACTCGGGTTTCGGCGGCCAGCGCCCGCGCAAGCACAACCCGCTGACGTTCCCCACCCGAGAGCTCGTTCATCAGACGATGCCCAAAGCCCGTAAGGTCGCACATCTCCAATGCACGATTAGCGGCGTCGACATCCGCTGCCGTCTCCCATCCGAACGCGGCACCGCGTGTGAATCTCCCGGCGAGAATAAACTCGAGCACCGTTATCGGGAACTTCGTCTCGTTCTCCTGGGCGACAACCGCGATGCTCCGAGCAATCTCGCGCCGTGAAAGCTCGCCGATCGAAATACCATCGAGCGTGACTTCTCCGCTCTGCAAAGTGACGGATCCGTTGAGCGCCCGCAGCAGTGTCGTCTTCCCTGCTCCGTTGGGTCCCAGCAGCGCAACGATCTCGCCCGCCGGGAGTTCTAACGAAACCCCTTCGACGACCTTGCGTTGACCGAACCGAACTGAAATCTCCCTAACCTCGAGCATTTTCCTTCCAAGTAATATCTTTAAACGTTCTAATTCTTTCTCAACAAATAAATGAACATCGGCGCGCCGATCAACGCAGTCACGGCGCCGACAGGAAGCTCACGCGGTGCGATCACCGTTCGAGCGAGCGTGTCGGCAAGCACGACAAAGACCGCACCCGCGATCGCCGAGAACGGAACGACGAGGCGATTGTCGCTGCCGATGGCAAGCCGCACGAGATGCGGTACGATGAGCCCCACGTAGCCGACCGACCCGCTCGCCGCGACGGCAGTTCCGACAAGCAAACTCGCAATTCCAAAAACGATCATTCGGACACGTCCGACTTCGACTCCGAAATCCATCGCGTCACGTTCGCCGATCATCATCAAGTTCAGTGGACGCGCCTGAGATGTCAGCACGATCGTCCCAATCACCGACGCTCCGAGCGTCAAGTAAAATCCATTCATCGTCGCCTGTGACAGATCGCCGAGGAGCCAGAACGTGAATCCGCGCAAACGCGCGGCATCGAGCAAACTGGTAAGAAGGACGATTATCGACGAAAGGAACGTTGTCACGATGACACCCGAAAGGACTAGGCGCTCGACGTTCATTCCGGCCCTGCTCCGAGCCATCTGGTAAACCGTGAAAGTTGCTAACCCCGCACCGGCGAATGCAAACACCGGTCGCGCGAAAAAGAACTGCTCGAAAAATACGAACGCGATCATTGTCCCGAGCGCCGCTCCGTTGGAAACCCCGAGCAGATACGGTTCGGCAAGTGGATTGCGTAGCAGCGCCTGAAGCGACGCTCCGGCGGCAGCGAGACTCGCGCCTACACATGCTCCCAACAGAACGCGCGGCAGACGAATGTCGAAAAAGATTGCACGATCAGTTCCGCTCAGATCGAATGGCGAAAGCCGCTCGCTTCCGATCAAAACGCTGAGAATCAGCGCTAAGCCAAGGGCCGTGATTAGAATTATCCAGATCGCGATGCGGTTTTTGAACATTAGCGAATAGCGAACAGCTAACAGCTATCAGCTATTTCTTTTCCTCCAGTCTCAACGCAATCTCCTCAAGGGCATCGACGAGGCGGGGGCCGGGCCGCGAAATGATGTCGGCATTGATGCGATACACGCGACCGTTCTTTACGGCGCCGGAGTCTTTGAATACACTGCTCGCCTCCCGATTATCTTCACTATCCGATAGAAAGATCACGTCCGGATTCATCGCCGCCGCACTCTCTTTGCTGAGTTTCGGATAGGCCGTCGGGACATCGTTCGTCACCGAGATGCCGCCGGCCTGCGCGACCAATTCGGTAAGGAACGAATCTCTTCCGATCGTGAATAGCGGATCATTCGAGATCTGGACGAAAACCCTCGTGAAGTTTTTTCGCTCGGCCGTCGGCTCGTCAAGAGTGTGCACATGTTCCGCCTGATCGGCACGGCCATTCAGATTCGATACTAGTTCCTCCGCCTTCCCTTTCGTTCCGAATAGCTCACCCAGATGAAGCAACGACTGGAAGACTTCATCCAGCGATTTCGCGTTCGAAACATATACGGCGATGCCCTGGTCTTCGAGCGTTTTTGTAAAAGCTTCAAGCTGCGACGCCGTTGAAACGAATACGATCTGCGGCCGAAGTGCGATTATCTTTTCGATATTCGGTGTCTGGGTGTCCCCGATCTTTTCGATCGACGCGGTTTCAGCCGGGTAATTGCAATACGTCGTCACACCGACCAGCCTGTCGCCCGCTCCGATAGCGAAGATCATTTCGGTCAGGCTCGGTGCGAGCGAAATCGCCCGGTCTAACTTTACTGGTACCCTTACAGTGCGTCCGAGATCATCATTAACTTCTCGTGTCTCTAGAACCGGCGACGACACTTCGACACCGCGGCAACCGAATGCGGCGATCACTGCGAAAGTGATCAGGAACGCCAGCTTGTAATTGCTATTCTTCAATCCAAAATCCAAAATCTAAAGTTCAAAATCAGAAACGCCCTGCGTTCGAGCCGAAAAAACTGGCAAGAAAACAGGGCGCTGAAAATGGCCTGCTGCCTCGAATGTTTTGACGCGAAACATTGACTGGGCAAAAAGGTTTCTCGGCAGGTATCCCGACTTTCAATTTTGGATTTTAGATTTTGGATTTTGGATTCGAAGAGCTTTGCGGCCTTCTACAATCCAAAATCCAAAATCTAAAATCCAAAATCGATTCACGGTGACGCGATCGTGCGGGACTTTCACCCGGCTTCCCTGTCGCCTGAAACAATTTCGTTCATAAAAGAACCTTTGGCAAACGGCAGATTATTACTTCCGGACTCCGGAAAGTCAACCACCCGAGCCGGTCGCCTGATTTACCGCATCTCCGAAAAACACATCCTTTACTGCGCGAATCGTATTGCAATGTATCTCGACCGTGTCGTTGATATTCGCCGCATAACCTCCGCTCATCGTCGTGACGATCGGTATCTCGTTCCGCGCGGCAAATTCCAGGACCGTGGTATCGCGAGCTTTAAGGCCATCGACCGTCAATCCGAGCCGGCCGAGCTTGTCACCTTTGTACGGGTCCGCCCCTGCAAGGTAGAAAATGATATCTGGATCGTGGATTAACAGCCTCGGTAAGGTCTCGTTGAGAGTTTCGAGATACTCGGCGTCCGACGTCCCGTCGGCGAGCTCGATATCGAGAGAAGATAGCTGCTTGAATAGCGGATAGTTCTTCGCCCCGTGCATTGAAAAAGTAAAAACTTCCGGCGAATCGCCAAATATAAATGCCGTCCCATCGCCTTGATGCACATCGAGATCGATGACGAGAAATCGTTTGGCGAGGCCGTCCCGCTGCAGAACGCGAATGGCGACCGCGACATCGTTAAGTACGCAATAGCCCTCGCCGCGATCCGGGTAGGCATGATGTGTTCCGCCAGCGAGGTTCGAAGCGATCCCGGTCTTGACCGCGAGACGCGTTGCCATGAGGCTTCCGGAAATGGCGTGGAACGATCGGCGGACGAGCGATTCGGACCATGGCAGGCCGAGCTTTCTGACTTCTTTTGGAGTTAGCGTGCCGTCGCGAAGACGCGAGATGTAATCGTCTGTGTGGACAAGCAAAAGATCGTTCACCTCAACTTGTCGCGGCTCAACGATCTCGTCAATACGTAACGTTCCCTCGCCAAGGAGCTTGTCTCGCACAAGCTCGAACTTCCGGATCGGGAAGACATGTCCCTCGCCGATGTCTGCGTAATAATACGGTGAGTAGAAGGCCTTGTAACCATGTGTGCTCATCGAGGCTATAGGCTATCATATTGCCAAACGCGTTCCCGATCTCGCTTACCATGCTCAAATCAATCAATATCGACGGCCGCACATTCGATCTCGACGGATCGGGCCCGCTCGATATTTCAATTGCGTTGAATTTCAACGGCGACCAGCCAAACGCATATGGAGTCGAACCGGCGAGATCAGAACCCTGCGAAGCCGGCGAGATGGTCGGCGATACCCGGCGCGGCGGAAGCTGCAATTTC
>JBDTSA010000064.1:0-8099 GCA_039931335.1 Acidobacteriota bacterium | reverse complement strand
GCGGCGAAGTAAATAGTCTTGCTGTCGTCCGTGACAACCATCTCGTCTACTTGCTGGTCAAATCCGCGAGTCAGTTCGACGGTTTCGCCGGTCGATCGGTTGTAACGCATGATCCGCCACCGGTCCGCCTCGAAACCCTCAGTCGCCTGTGATCTATAGAGAATATATTTTCCGTCGGATGTGTAAACCGGTGCAGCGTCGTAGCCCTTATTAGCGGCGGTGATGTTCTTCTGGGTCTTATCCGCGATCGAAGCGACGACGATGTCGCTGTTTGTAGAAACAGCCTCGATCTTGTCCAAGTTCTTTATGAATGCGATCTCTCGCGAGTCAGGCGAAAACGCATAATCCACGCCCGTCGACGCGCCGTACGGCGGAGAATCAAAATCACCGGGCGTAAAATCGGTCGCCGCCCCGCCGCTGCTCGAAACAACGAACACATGACTCCGCTTACGGTCGCGCCATTCGTTCCAATGCTTGAACAGCAGTCGTTCCGCAACCTTAGCCTGAACCTTGCCGGATTCAATTCGAGCGTCTTCCGCTTTGTTGCAATCGTCCGACGTGCATTCGGGATAGACGTCCGAGCCAAAAGCTATCCACTTTCCATCCGGTGACCAGACCGGGTTGCCGGCGCCCGTGGAAATTCGTGAGATCTGCTTGCGGCCGTCGCCATCCGGTTCCATTGTCCAGATCTGACCTCCGGTCGTGTAAGCGATCCGCTTGCCGTCGGGTGACCACCTCGGAGAACTATTAGATTTATCGCCGGATGTGACCTGCCTCAGATTGCTTCCATCGATCCTTACCGTGTATATCTGGGTCAGGGTTCGATTCTCAGCCTTGTTGACGGTGCCTACGGTGAACGCGACGGTTCGGGCATCCGGCGAAAGCTGAGGGTCGCCGACTCGTTTCGTTGCGATGAGGTTGTCGATTGTAAACCCCGATTGGGCAAAGGCCGCCGAGGCGAGTAGGACGGAGAACACAACTGCGGACAGAATTCTGTACATTGATTTCACCTGCATATGACTGTGATTTAGAGAGCAAAATCATTATTGCACAGAACTTTGTAACCCCCGAAGGCATTCGATAATATGAAAACATGAAATCGATCCTCGTACTCTTTTTCGTCCTTGCAAATGCGATTCTCACGTATGCTCAGGTCGCAACTCCGACACCGCGGCTCTACGCTCCGAAGACGATCGAAGATATGCGGAGACTGCAGCAAGCGGCGCTCAAAAGCGACTATGCTTATCGTCAGACGGCCTTCTTAGCGAATAACATTGGACCTCGTCTTACGGGCTCGCCGCAGGCTGAGCGGGCGATCGAGTATGTCGCCGATGAGATGAGAAAGCTCGGGCTGGACGTGCGTCTTCAAAAACTATCAGTGCCGCATTGGGTGCGTGGCGAAGAGAAGGCTCAGCTCGTTGAATTCGCGGGCATGGCGGCCGGCACTACACAAAAGATCGTTGTCGCGGCGCTCGGTGGGAGTATTGCGACACCGGCCGATGGAATGCTCGGCGAGATCGTGGTCGTGAATAGCTTTGACGAGTTGAATGCACTCGGCCGCGATCGCGTGGAAGGAACGATCGTCCTCTTCAATAACAAGTTCGATCGTGAGATGGCGGCCAGCGGTTTTGGCGGAAACGCTTATGGCCAGGCCGTCGCGTATCGGGGCGGTGGCGCGATCGCCGCGGGCCGGCTCGGTGCGATCGCGGTCCTCGTTAGATCTGCTGGCGGTTCGCAGAACCGGCTCGTTCACACCGGTGCGATGCGATACGATGCGGGCGTCAAGCAGATCCCCGCCGCAGCGGTTTCGTTCGAAGACGCGGAAACGATCGCATATCTCGCGAAGATGGGAAAGGTGCGGATCAGGCTTGTCCTCACGCCACAAACGCTTCCGAATGCGACGAGCTATAACGTGATCGGGGATCTCAAGGGGAGTGAACTGCCCGATGAAGTCATTGTCGTCGGTGGGCATCTGGATTCGTGGGATCTCGGAACCGGTGCGATCGACGACGCGTGCGGCGTTGCGATGTCGATGCAGGTTGCATATCTGATAAAGCAGCTCAAGCTGAAGCCGAGACGTACGATCAGGGTCATCGCATACATGAACGAGGAGAATGGCTTGGTCGGCGGAAGGGCGTATGGAGAAGAGCAAGCCTCGAACATGGCGATACATTTTGCGGCGATCGAGAGCGATCTCGGGGCTTCGCATCCGGTCGGATTTCTCTTTAGCGGAAAAGCCGAGGCTGTGCCGTTCTTTGCGCCGATCTCGAACATTTTACGTGAACAAGGCGCGGGAATCGCGCAGCTTCAGCCCGGAGGAGTCGGTGCCGATATCGGTCCGCTCACCCAGGGCGGCGTTCCGTCGTTCGCTCCGTACTTTGATACGCGTACATATTTCAATTACCACCACACCGAGGCGGATACGTTCGATAAGATCGATCCAAAAGAGTTAGCGGAGGGCGGTTCTGTGATGGCAGTACTCGCGTTCGGACTGGCGAATCTCGAGCAACCGATCCCGAGGTAGTTTGATGGACGGCGGTGAAATTGATAGAGTGACCCTATTATGAACAGGCCGCCACCATATTTTCCGCAGAACCAACTTTCACCGCCGGATGAAAAACGCTATCGACGATTTAAGATCATGGTTGGGCTCGCGATCGCCGTGCTGGTTTTGATCGTGGCAGGACTCGGGTTTGGAATCTACTCATTGGTACGTAGTTGGATGTAGGCCGCAATACGATTTCCAAATAAAAAGAGCGTCCATTCGAGTGGACGCTTTTTTCTATTAACGACAACGCTATCGATCTAGCGATTGCTCAACGTCTGTTCCTTGGAGGCGCTTGCTTTCGCACGAGCCGCATCAAGCGCCAGTTGCTTCGCCTGCGGCAGCAACTCGATCGCTTTCTTTAACTGAGTGTCGTACTCATTCGAAACCTGGAGCGACGTCGTTGAACCATACGCAGCCGTAACGAGTTCCGATCTCAATCCGCGTTCGACAAACTCTCGCTCGCGATCGATCTGGGCCGGTGTGTATTTATACTTTTCAACCGCAAACGATTTGAATGCCTGGTAGAGCCCCTCAGGTACAGGAAAGTCTGTGTCCTTGATGTCATAGTCGAAAACAATCGGTTGATCGACGCGATTCGTCTCGTACCCCTTAACTCGCCCTGCGCTCAGTTCGAGTGCGAACGCAAACACCGGGTTGAAAAGTTTCTGCTGCGACCGTGCGCGTTCGATAGTGATCGTGTCGGCTTTCAGTTCGACGTCCGGCGTAATGCCGCCGCCGCTGTACACCGATCTTCCGGCATCGGTCTTGCTTTCCTGCCCACGCGGGATAGTACCCTCACTGCCATCAGCCTTAACACCGCCGTTGGTGTAGTAATCATAAAGAGCTCCGTTCGAGTAATCGCGCTGGATCAACCGACCCGCTGGCGTTTCATATTTTGCGATCGTCAAGAGAAGCATCGAACCGTAATCAAGGACAAACGGATTCTGCACTAAACCTTTCCCAAACGTATTTTCACCGACGATCAGCGCCCGATCGTGGTCCTGTAAAGCGCCGGCGAGAATTTCAGATGCAGATGCCGAGTTTCGATTGACGAGCACAACCATCGGCATGCGTTCAGGCGTCGAATTGTCAGCCCGGAATGACTGCTCGGTCGCTCCGTCGAAACGGCCCTTCTGAGTGAAAACGATCTGACCGCTATCGAGGAAGGTGCTCGCAACGCGGTACGCTTCGCGAACCAACCCGCCGCCGTTGTTCTTCAGATCCAGGACGAGTTGCTTCATTCCGCGAGCCTTCAGCGCTTTCATCGCCTGAGCAAACTCCGTGTAAGTAGTTTGATTGAATCCGCCGGTCATCGCGATGTAGCCGGTGCCAGGGCGGATCATGTAGGCCTCGCTGATCGACGGTTGCGAAACCGCGTCGCGGACGATATCGACTGTCTCGCGCTTGCCGGTTGCGTAACGCTCGACCACCAATTTCGCCTGCGTCCCGCGCGGGCCCCTTAGGAAATTTCGAACGTCGGCAAACGACTTACCGAGCATCGAGGTCCCGTTGACCTCGATGATCTTATCGCCGTAACGAAGGCCGGCACGATGAGCCGGCGCGTTGTCGAAAGTCGCCTTTATGTAAGTCGCGACAACGTTGCCTTTCGCATCGCTAAGATCGCCGATCGTCGCTCCAATGCCGTAGTACCTCGAGCTTTGATCGGTTCGAAATTGTTCAAACTCTTTCGCGTCGAAATAGTTGGAATGCGGATCAAGGGTGTGGAGCATCCCGTCGATGGAAGATTTGAACACATCGTTGTAGTTCATCTTCTTGCCAACGACATGGTTGCTCTCGACCACCGACAGGGCTTCGGCGACATCCTGCTCAATGTTTTCGACCGTGACTACTATGGCTGATTTTGGTACGGAGAGCGATGTCTTCGGACCCGATTTCGCGACACTCGCCCCTTGGGAGAACGCGTTTGAAATGATGACTAGGGATACAACGAAACTGCTGAGAAAATATGAAAGCTTTTTCACTACGGAATCTCCTGGATATTGTAAGGCCCCTCGGAAACGATCTGGAAAATAATAACATCCATTTGAGGAAAACGCGACGGAAATAGTTGCTTGGCACTTCGTAAATCATTGAGCCTGAGCTATTGCGGAGGCTTTGGCGTTTACCCGAATTAGGCTAAACTCACACAAGTTTTCCCGTTCATTCCCGGAGGAATAATTAAATGTCGATCCGCTTTCTGATGGCCGTGATGGCTATTGCCCTGCTCGCCGGAGCTACATTCGCCCAAACCAAGTTACTTCGTTTCCCCGATATTCATGGCGATCGGGTTGTCTTCACATACGGGGGCGATCTCTGGACCACCGGAACGAACGGCGGGGCAGCCACGCGTCTCACCGCGCATCCGGGTGTCGAAACGTATGCGAAATTTTCGCCGGACGGACGCTGGATCGCTTTTACCGGTCAATACGACGGCGACGAACAGGTTTACGTTATTCCCGCAAACGGCGGTGAGCCCAAGCAGCTCACATTCTATCCGTCGCGTGGGCCGCTCGCTCCGCGATGGGGTTTCGACAATCAGGTCCTCGGTTGGACGCACGATGGCCGCATTTATTATCGCGGCGGTCGTGATTCCTGGTCGCTTCCGATCGCACGGCTCTATGTAGTCTCACCAACCGGCGGGTCGTCCGAGAGTTTGCCGATGCCCGAAGCGGGTTCCGGTTCTTTTTCACCCGATGGCTCAAAGATCGTTTACTCGCCGCGCTTTCGCGATTTCAGGCCGGAGAAACGCTACAGCGGCGGCCAGGCGAACAAGCTATACATCTACGATCTCAAAACGAATGACTCGCAGTTAATATCGGACTCGCCATTCGCGAGCCGCGACGCGATGTGGATCGGCAACACGGTTTTCTACAACACGGATAAGGACGGGAAGTTCAACCTCTGGGCGTTTGATCCCGGCTCAAAGAAAACAACGCAAGTTACGAAGAATAGCGATTGGGACATTCGCTGGCCGTCTTCGGACGACCAGTCAAGGATTATCTACGAACGAAACGGAGAGCTCGAGATATTTGACGTGTCGTCCAAAAAGACGTCGCCCATCTCCATCACTGTTTCGGACGACGGGATTAACAAGCGCCCGCGACAGACGTCAGTTGCGAATCGCGTCTCGTGGTTCGGGCTTAGTCCGAAGGGCGAGCGGGCCGTATTCAGCGCACGTGGCGACATTTTCACGGTTCCGATCGAGAAGGGCGGATCGCGAAATCTGACCCGCTCGTCGGGTGCACACGACAGGTTCCCGGCCTGGTCGCCGGACGGTCGCTGGATCGCGTACATGTCGGATCAGAGCGGCGAGGACGAAGTCTGGATCGTTGCACAGGATGGCGCGTCACCGCCGCAGCAGATCACCATCGGCGGGTCGGCGCAGCGTTACGCACCGCAGTGGTCGGCGGATGGCAAGAAGATCGTGTTTGGCGACAAGAACGGCCGCGTCTACGTCGTGACGGTTGCGACCAAACAGATGCAGATGATCGTTGACGCGCCGAACGGGCAGATCACTGATTACGAATTTTCACCTAAAGGGAATTTCGTCTCATACACGATGGGCGGACATAATGGGTTCTCATCGGTGTACATCTGGAGTGCTGAGGAAAACAAAAACTATCGCGTTACGCCGGAAACGTTTCAGTCCCATGACCCGACGTGGGATCCGAGCGGCGGTTATTTATATTTCTTGAGCGATCGTGAGTACGCGCCTCTGATCTCCGGCGCGGAATTCAACTATGCGACGAACCGTTCGGTTTATGTCTATGCTCTTGCGCTGCGGAAGGATTCGAAAAATCCATTTCCTCCTGAAAGCGACGAGGTAACGATCACGGAAGAGAAGAAAGACGGAGCAACTGCTCCGGCGCCGTCGCCTTCGCCTTCGCCGTCGCCTTCGCCCTCAGCGTCGCCTGCGTCAACCATTCCGGAAAAAGTAGATTTCGACGGCATTGAAAGCCGCACCGCAAAGGCTCCGCTGGGCGCCGACAATTACGGAAGTCTATCGGCTATCAAGGGTCATCTTATATATACGATCAATCCGCCGTTCTACTACGGCAGACAGGCTGACACGCAGTCGTCCGTTCGCATCTTCTCGCTAAAAGACCGGAAAGAAACAACTCTCCTCACTGGCACCGGAGCTCTCGTTCTCTCGGCTGACGGTTCAAAATTGATGTCAGTCGCGCAGGGTACGTATTTGGCCATGGATGCGAACCCGGCCGGCGAACGCTCAAGAAAGAATATTTCAACCGCTGGGCTCGTGTCGGAGATCGATCCTGCTAAAGAATGGAGACAAATATTCTTTGAAGTATGGCGGCAGTATCGCGACTGGTTCTATGCACCAAACATGCACGGCTATGATTGGGTCAAGATTCGGAACGAGTATCTAAAATGGCTCCCGTATGTAAATCACCGTTCTGACCTGAATTATCTTTTGTCCGAGATGCAGTCTGAACTAAGGGTGCAGCACGCGTATATCGATGGAGGCGATTTCAACTTACCTCCGAGAGTTCGGGTAGCTCTTTCGGGTGCTCGGTTTGAGGCGGACAAAGGCTCGAATCGATATCGAATCACCAAGATCTTTGCCGGCCAGAACGAGGAAGATATTTATCGTTCGCCGTTCACCGAAGTCGGAAGCGAAGCCAAAGTTGGCGAGTATGTTCTCGCGATCGACGGCGAAGATGTGACGGCGGATCGTGATATCTATTCCTACCTCCGTGGAAAGGCTGATAGCACGGTGACATTTACCCTTAACACGACACCGACTACGCAGGGCTCACGGACAGTCACGATCAAGCCCATCACAAGCGAATCGGACCTGGTTTATCTCGACTGGATCTCCGACAATCGCCGCCGTGTCGATCAGCTCTCAGGTGGACGTCTCGGCTATCTGCACATCCCCGATATGGGAGCCGCCGGATTACGCGAATTTATCAAGTGGTATTATCCGCAGTTGCGAAAGGAAGGACTGGTCGTAGACGTTCGCGCAAACGGCGGCGGCAACGTATCGCGGATGCTTATCGAACGCTTGCGCCGGAAAGTTCTCGGGATCAATTACAACAATTTTAGCGAAGACGGTAATACTTATCCGGACGGGGCGTTTCTCGGGCCAATGATCGCGATCTTGAACGAGAATTCCGCCTCTGACGGAGATATTTTTCCATACATGTTTCGCGAAGCCGGTCTCGGCCAGCTTGTCGGCAAAAGAAGCTGGGGCGGCGTCGTCGGGATCAGTAATCGTGGCACGCTTATCGACGGCGGCGTCGTAAATGTGCCGCAATCGGCGCTCGCTAGTTCAAAGGGCGAGTATATTATCGAAGGATACGGTGTCGATCCGGACATCGAAGTTGAGAACGATCCAAAATCTGTTATTGCAGGTCATGATATGCAGCTCGAACGAGCGGTTGAGGAATTGATGAAGAAACTTACTTCGCCCGTGAAGCTGCCGCCGCGACCCAAAGACCCAATCAAAACAGGAAACTAAGATCATGAAACCCGCTACATGGTTCTACCGGGAATACACATTCATTGTTTACTAAATCTTCGCCGTCGC
>JBDTSA010000063.1:0-8139 GCA_039931335.1 Acidobacteriota bacterium | reverse complement strand
GGAGACGCGCGGACGCAGAGAGAAGCAGCCCCGAAGACTCTTTGCTCCCCATCTCCCTTTCTCCCCTTCTCCCAGTCTCCCTTTCTCCGCGTCCCCGCGTCTCACCATCTCCCTTTCTCCGTGTCGATCAATCAGCTGTGGTAACATCTTGCGAATATGGCGGACAAAATATTTGCTGACGATATTTTACAAGGTAAAGTTGCGTTTGTAACCGGCGGCGCGACAGGCATCACCGGCGGCATTGCCCGTGCGTTCGCTCGACACGGAGCGAAGATCGCGATCACGAGCCGGAAAGAAGAGAATCTTATCGCCCAGAAACAGTTTATCGAAGAGAGCGGCGGGAAATGTTTCTCGGCTGTGGCGGACGTTCGGGATTTCGATGCAATCCAAGCGGCGATCGCCAAAACCGTCGAGCACTACGGCAAAATAGATATCGTCGTCAACGGAGCAGCCGGCAACTTCCTCTGCGCCGCCGATCAATTATCGGCTAACGGCTTCGGCACGGTCGTGGATATCGATACCAAGGGCACATTCAACGTCTGCCGCGCCGCCTTCGAAGCGCTGAAAGAATCAAAAGGCCAGATATTGAACATCTCTGCGACGCTCCACTATCTCGCGACGCCGATGCAGATCCATGTCTCGGCGGCAAAGGCCGGTGTCGACGCGATCACCCGAAACCTGTCAGTTGAATGGGGACGCCACGGGATCCGTGTCAACGGAATCGCACCTGGCCCGATCGAAGATACGGAAGGCATGAAGCGTCTGCTGCCTGAGCCGCTGAAGGAAAAGATCACTAAGAGAATACCGCTCGGCAGATTCGGCCGGATCGCTGACATCGAGAACGCCGCTCTTTTTATCTGTTCGGATGCAGCGAGCTACATCAACGGAGTGACGCTTGTTGTGGACGGCGGGCAGTGGCTCCAGGGAACAAGCCTGGGTTGAGTCACGGCTGGCGGCAGGATTCAGCTCGAAAAGGCACCCCTCCTTTTTTAGGAGGGGTGCCGAGGCTTTGCGGGGCAGGGCGGTAGTTAAGCAGAATCCAATTCTTATTTAACTACCACCCCGTCAGCCGAAACGGCTGCCACCCCTCCTAAACAAGGAGGGGAGCCTTTTGCGCCAATGCCGATTACCATTTTTTGAACATATCAGGTCAGCGTCCCGCGATTAGATCAGTTCCCATCCGCTGGCTCCGCCATTAGCCCGTCGATATCCTCCGGCTTCGACGCTTTTTTCGGATTCAGGACCGCACGCAGGATCATCATCTTCGCGAGCACGCGGATCTCGGTCCGGTCGAAACGATTGGTAAGGTTCTTCGTCTTTCCAAAATCGGCCTTTGCGAGGACCTGGATCGTGGAGTCGGCAATTCCCAGTTCGCGAGTCAGGCCACGCACCATCTGACCACCGAACGCACCGACCTGCACTTCGCCATCTTGGATCATCTCTTCTGCGACGTCGATGAATTCCCCAACTTTTATAAACGCGGCAAGTGTATCGTTCGCACGGCCGATCGTTTCCTCGAGCAGCGGGAACGCTTTGTCCGGATCGGTCGCCGCGTACCCGGACGCGAGCATCCAACTCAGCATAAAATCCTGATAGTTTTTCGGTGCGGGATTGACCAACGCTTCGGCGTCGCGCATTATCTCGCCGGCGAGTTCTTTGTCGCCCATCTTCGCAATTTGAGCCGCCAGCATGCCAAGCGCCGCGACCTTCTTTTCGCGGCCAGGTGTCTGAGTGATTATTTTCCTGGCTTGGGCGACGATCTTATCCCGTTCTTCTTTTGGAAGCTGCTTCGTGCTGAGGCCATTCACTTCTTCCATTAACCTGCGCTCGGCGTCCTGCTTTTCACGCAGTTCGCGTTCGAAAGCCGACTCAGCGTTCGAGTTCGAGTTTGAGCGAGGGTCACCGTAATATGCCGAGTTCGCGTTAGCGTTAGAATTACCAGCGGTATACATGACATTCGACGCCCTCTTGTATTCACTCGAGGCGGACTTGAATTTTGCCTTGAGCTGGATGGCTCGGCCGGGCGCGTACTTCTGGATGACATCGATATAGCTTTGGCTTATGGACTCGTTGTCGGGACGGTTGAGAAGCGCTTGAGCAAAAAGCTCGGCGAGTTCGCGAAGCTCGGCGGTTGTGTAGACAGGCTTTTTCCCGCCCGGCTTCTTCGACGCATCCAAGGTCTCGCCGCCGAATCTCATCAAACTCTCTACGACATAAAAACCACTCGATTCGAGCTTGTCAGACTTTAGACGGCTAAGAATTGCGACCGCGTAATCGGCACCTTTTTCCGGATCCTTAGCGTAGATCTTTTTCAATAGTTCGACGTGTTGGTAAGCGACGCTCTTCGTTAGCATTTTCGCTGCGTACTGCGACGCCTTTGCCGCGTTTGATTCCGCGATCTGCCCGAGCAGCTGCGTCTCAAAATAGGCGTCGTTATTCTCTCCCCGCTTCCGAAACTCCGGGTTCGAGATCGCCAGCAAACTGTCACTGTAAAAAGCGAAGGCGAGGTCCGGATCGTGCTCCGCAATGCTCATCGCGATCTGCTGCCGGACACCCATCGCGATATCCATTCTTCTAAGAAGGCGCGACTTATCCGTCGGCTCCAGCATAAACGACATCGGCGAGCTGCGGCTCATGCCTTCTTCTGCCGTGATACCAAGCGAGTTTATCTGCGCGTCGTAGCGTGTGAGGAGGTCTTTGAAATCGTTGATAACGCCGCCGTACATTGCCCGGGCCTCGCGCTCATCGTGAAACCACATGAGCCCGGCGATCTCGGCCGTAAAGCTGATCCGGTTCTCGAGGGACCGCATGCTATTCACATCGCTAAGTGTCTCGCGGAGAAACGCGACTGCTTCTCTTTCAAGATTCTCCCTATCTTCCGCGACCTTCTTTTCGGGAATAGTCTGCGCGGCAGCGACGCCGGCAAGTAATAGGGTGAGAGCAAGAATTTTTATAGATTTTGACATGATAGGAACGGCCTCCGGATCGGTCGAGGTATGATAGATTGATTAGCGAAAATAGTAAACGCAAATAGATGTTACTGATCGTCGACAATTACGATTCGTTCACATACAACCTCGTTCAATATCTGGGCGAACTTGGCGCAGATATGAAGGTCGTGCGAAACGACGAAGTTTCTGCAGAGGATATCGAAACTGATCTCCGGCCGGAGAAGATCTTGATCTCGCCTGGGCCCGGAACACCGGACGGGGCCGGAGTTTCACTCGCTATCCTCAAACGAATGGCTAATAAGATCCCGATTCTCGGCGTCTGTCTCGGACATCAAGCGATCGGCCAGCATTTCGGTGGAAAGGTCATACGGGCTCCGGAACCCGTGCACGGAAAGCCGGTCGAGATTATGCACGACGGCAAGACGATCTTCGAAGGCATCGAGGGAAACTTCAGTGCGGGGAGATATCATTCGCTGATCGTCGATCGCGAATCGCTGCCGGAATGTCTCGAGATCTCAGCCGAATCTCCCGACGGTCTGATCATGGCGATGCGGCATCGTTCGCTGCCGATCGAAGGCGTACAGTTTCATCCCGAATCGATCCTAACGGAGCATGGCAAGACTATGCTCAAGAACTTTCTCGCGATCGGGCATTCTGCGAATTAATTATTAATTTCTTAATTATTAATTTTGTAATTAACGATGCTGAACCTGCTCGGCAAAATCTACGGCGTTGGCGCTGATCTGCGTAACACATTTTACGACCGCGGCATTTTCAAGACGCACTCTCTCGGTGCGAAAACCATCAGCGTCGGAAACCTAACGACCGGCGGCACGGGCAAGACGCCGCTTGTCGCATACATCGCAGAACTCCTTGCAGCGTCGGGTGAGAAGGTTTGTATTCTGACCCGCGGGTACGGCCGGGATAGCTCGGGACGTGTGCTTGTTTCGAATGGCGAGGAGGTGCTAGTTGATGCCCGCACCGGTGGCGACGAACCCGTCGAGCTTGCACGAAAGTTGATTGGCAAAGCGATCATCGTCGCTGACGCGGATCGGGTCGCGGCGGCAGCTTGGGCGAAAGAGGAATTCGGCGTGACCGCGTTTGTACTCGATGACGGATTTCAGCATCGCCGAGCTAGGCGCGATCTCGATATTGTCTGCGTCGATACGACGAGTCCGCTGAGGTTTGCTCGTATGCTTCCGGGTGGAAATTTGCGGGAGCCCCTCAGCAATCTCGATCGGGCCGACGTGATCGTTCTGACGAGAGCAGAACTCGCAGCGTCGACGAAAGATTTCATTCGAAGCGTGAGGGACCTGAACCCGGGCGCCCCCATTTTCCGAGCCGAGGCGCTACTGCGGAGATTGAGAACACTTGACGCATATCTCGCCGGAAGGAGTAATGAGGAGACCCAAACGCTTACCAAACAAACACTCGCTTTTTGCGGCCTCGGGAATCCGCAGCCGTTCATGGAAATGCTCGCGAAGGAAGGAACAACACTCATCAAGCCTTTTGACGATCATCATCGCTACACGCAGTCAGATATTGAGCAGATAGAAGAAACCGCTCAGGCGTATCGCTCCAATGCCCTTGTCACGACTGCGAAAGACGCCGTAAAGTTGGACGGCCTGACATTTGAAATACCGTGTCTAGTTGCCGAGTTGGAAGTGGTTATCGATGATCCGGATGGTTTTCGCGATCTTGTTATTTCGTCTTAGGCGGTCCTTTCTTATCGCCCCAGTAAAACGCGCGGACGACGAGAAAATAGACCAGCAGGCACAAGAACAACAAGATAAAAAAGAAGATGATCAGCCAGGCAAGCGGTGACATTAGAGTTGAGTGATCTCCTTATTCTCTTTTGGCTCGAGCAAGCCTGTAAAAAGCCCGCGGCTCGCCGTATGTTCGAGAATATGTTTGTACAAGACAGTCAGCAGGGCGACCAGCGGTATCGCGATAAAAACACCCGGGATCCCGGCAACTTGTTCGCCGGCCAATACCGACAAGATCACCGCTAACGGATGCAGGTGGATTCCTTCGCGAATGATTCGCGGATAGATTACGTAGTCTTGAAGTATCCTCAGTACACCGAGAAAGATCACAGTCCACGTCGCTTCCCAGCCCGACTCCAATCCGCTCACGGTCGTCGCAACGATCGCGATCGTCAACGGGCCGAGCAGCGGGATCATCTCGAGTAACGCCGCCAGAATTCCGAGCAGCAAAGCATAGTCGTTGCCGATCAAATAAAAGCCGATCGTACAGATGAACCCGATCATGACACATGAGATGAGCTGTGCACGTGTGTATGCCTTGAGGGTACTGTTAATATCCGCCATCACCGACTCGACCCGCGAGCGCCAGTCGCCGACCGGCACGACGCGAAGGAGTCCGACTTTGAACAGGTGTGCATCCTTCAAGAAAAAGAAGGTGAGTATCGGGACGAGTATGAGCCACGGGAGATAGACGACCGCGTAAATCGCACTCATGCCGAGAATGGTCGTGACGAATGTCCCGGCCGATTCCAGAAACGTGTTGATCCGCTCGTTAATCTGCGTCTGCACGCTATCGTTGATACGCATCCGGTCAAGCCGGCGATTCATGTCGTTGATCGCCGATTGGACCGACGTCGTATATGTCGGTACGTTCTCGACGAATGCGCGTGCCTGGCGCGAGATCCCCGGAGCGAGGTAATAAATTCCGATAGCAAGAACCGAAAACACGATGAGGAACGATAATCCGATCGCAAACGACCGCGGCATGAGGCGCGGATAGCTACCGGCGAATGGCTTTCGAATAAGTTCAACCAGGGGATTGAGCAGATACGCGAAAAATATCGCGAGCACGATCATGAAAAATAAATTGGTCAGCGAACCAATGACGATGTCGAGAAAATCCTTGACCGCGAGAAGCAGGAGGACGATGACAACAACGCGGACGATCGAGCGAGCCGAGGGCGATGACGAGACAAGCGAGACGCGCTGAATGTGCTCCGACTTTTCACCGAGAATGTTCTCGTTCGTTATCTCGACTTCGTCTTTCTTGTCTTTGTCTTTATCGTCGTTCATCGTTCTATACTAGGGCCGGGCGTCGCGTTCGAAAACATCGGGCCACTGTCCGGTTTCGAGTAATTCTCCATCTTGAACCGTTTGCTCAAAACATCGAATTCGCCGAACATAAACGGAAAATTACTGCCTATAATGACAGCCTTTTCTTCATCCGAAAGCCGGCGCCGATTCGCCTGAGATCCTGCCTTGCTGACGAGTCCTTTGTCCGCCGCGTCCAACGCCTTTCCGTCCTTTCGCCGGAACACGACGATGAATTTGAAGTCTGCAGTTCGCATCGCGTTTAGATCTTGCTCGAAACTGCTGGCCGCCGGAGCTGAGTTCGGGTTAGGCACGACCGGCTCTCCGCTGTTCACCTGATTCTCGTTCGCCGACTCCAGAATCCGCTGATTGGGGCCGCACGACAACCCGAGAAGCACGAAGCTGATCAGGACGATCGTGTTAGTTAGTATTGTCTTCATCCTCGACGTTTACGTTCGCCGAATTCTCTTCGGCGTCGAGCACGGTTTTCTCATCGTTGGTCTCAGGCTGATCATCGACAGCGTCTTTCGGCGGCTCGCCTTTGACGTCGCGGATCTTCAATATTCTCGCTTCATCGTCCTCGTAAGCCATTTCGACCCATCCGCTCTCCAGAAGTTTCGCGAACATGTCCTCATTCTCTTTCGCATCCGCGAAGACGTAATTCGCGCCAAATTTCTCTCGGATCATGGGCGCCGCGTCGGCAACCTTTCCGTTCGTGATGTCCAGAAGCAGCTTATAGAGATCCGGGTCTTTCGAAAAGAGATAATTCGGGTCAAGGCCGTAGACGTAAGTGTGTTTGGTGTCGAGAAAAAAGAGCTTCGGAAAGTCGTCCCAGTTGCAGTTGAAGATGCGTTCGCCCGCCGGGATATTTTCCTTGCCGGACGAGTCGACGCCGGTCGCCCATGCCATTGCACGCCGATAACGATCATCCGTATCGTTTCCGGCGATCGTTTCGGCGAGTCCTTCCTGATCGAACCCGGCGAAATGAAATCCCTTGACGTTGAAAACGAAGTACACGGTCAGCAGCACACCGATCGCGGTGACGGCTGCCAGTTTTGCCGAATGGTGACGGTCCTGCTGGTCTGATCTCTTATCTGCGTCAAGGTACGGCTCGATGTCGCGCTTGAAATGCTCGGGCAACTGCAGCGCTTGCGGAATTCGGAAAGCTTGGAGGCTGAATGCCGCGAACAAAACCGCGAACGGCGGAAAGTATTCGGCAAATCGCTTCGAACGAAACTGCGCGGCCAGCAAGATCGAGACGAACACCAAAAAGAACGTCGCTTTCTCAGGCAGCTTCCCGTTCTTCGGCATAAACAGGATGTAGCCGATAAGCATCGCGATCATCGCGACGGGGAAATGCGTCAGCAGCTCAAGGCCGGAGTACGGATACCACTCGCCGCCGACGGCAACCGCAAAGTCACCGCCGATCTTGATCTTTGTGTAGGCGTGCTCCCAGAAGAGCATCAGGTTGTGCGGAAAATATGGATTGATGACATTGCCGAGGATCATGCCGATCGTAGTGTATGCGAGCGGCCTCCATTCAAACCGTCGTTCGTTCCAGGCGATGATGACGGTCCAGATGATCGCGGCGAACCAAAGCAGCGGGAACAAACTGTACGTCCATACGAATGCAAACATCAGCGGCAGCAGCCATACGTATTTCCGCTCGAACAAAAGATATATCCCAATGATCGTGATTATTATCGTCAGCGGCGGCGCCTTAGCCATGTTCATCCGGTAATAGAACATGTTCGCGCAAGTGAGGATCGCTGCAAGCCATACGAGGAGGTAGTCGACGTTGTAACGATAGAGCAGCCAGTAAACAGAAAAGACCGCGAGACTGCCGAACACAACGGCCGCGACCTTCGCCGCCATCACTGGTTCGAAAAACCAGAGAAACGGGATCTGCATCAGATGAAAGAGAAAATGATGGTCGTTGTAATCCCGAGGGTTAAGAACGGTCAGCGGCAGCCACTGAAAGGTCGGCAGCCACCTGCCTTGCGAAAAGTTTTCCCACAGAAGACTGCTCCAACGGATGTGATAGTAGCCGTCCCAGTCGCCGCAGCAGATCGCGTCGGTTCGAAACTGCAGAAACGAGAGGACCATCGCGA
>JBDTSA010000062.1:0-8201 GCA_039931335.1 Acidobacteriota bacterium | reverse complement strand
ATCAGGTAGGAAAGAACAGCCGTCGTAGACGGCGACAGCATAAAGCCCCGGGCGTGAGCCCGGGGTATCGCAAGAAAAGACGCCAGCCGTCGTAGACGGCGGCAGACCATTCCAGGCCGCCGCTCGCATACGCGAGCTCGCGTCGTTCGTTTGGCCTAACCCCCGGCTCACGCCGGGGGCTTTATGCCTTCGCTCGCTACGCGAGCTGGTCGCCGTGCGTCTTGCCCAATCTTTTTATTGCCTGTAATCTAGGGGCACGTTTTCAGAAACGTGCTTCTTTTGGTGTGTTTAGTGTTGTTTCGTGGCTTCAGATCTCGCTCGCGAACCCACTGCGAACTAAGCTACTGACGACGACATCAAAGTACCGGTAACCATCATGAAAATCAGATCGATTGCACTCGTATTTTTGGCCTCCGCCGCGGTATTCATTTCAAGCTGCACCACCCGCACTGAAGCCCGCCGCGAAGGTTGCCAGATCAAGGTTGGTATCGTCTTCGACATCGGCGGAAAGAATGACCGGTCATTCAACGCCGCGGCGTGGGAAGGTGTAAAGCGGGCCGAGCAGGACCTGCCGATATGTCTCTACGATGTCGAACCGGGTAATCCGACCTCGATCGAACCCGCGATGCGTGCATTCGCCGAGAGAGGTTTCGATCTCATCGTCGGTGTCGGATTCGCGCAGGGGCCGATCCTCAAACGAGTCGCGACCGATTATCCGAACATCAAGTTTGCGATCGTCGACGGCGTCATCATGGAAGACGACGGGAAGACGCCTAAGTCCAACGTCGCGTCGCTCATCTTCCGCGAGCACGAAGGCTCGTATCTCGTCGGGATGATCGCGGCGGAAAAAACAAAGACCGGCGTACTCGGTTTTCTCGGCGGGATGGACATCGGTCTGATTCATCGCTTTCAGAAGGGCTACGAGGAAGGAGCGAAGTCGGTCAATCCTAATATCCGCGTTATCACGAACTATGTCGGCGTGACCGACGGTGCGTGGAACAATCCCGGGAAGGGTAAAGAGCTCGCGCTCGCGCAGATCGAAAAAGGTGCCGATGTGATCTTTACCGCGGCGGGGAATTCGGGGCTCGGAGCGTTCGATGCGGTTGAGCAGTATGGCAAGAACGATCAAGGTGAAGCGAACAAGTTCGTCATCGGTGTCGACTCGAATCAGAACGCGGTCAAGCCGGGTTTCGTCCTGACGTCGATGGTCAAGCGAGTCGACAACGCAGTCTATGATGTCGTCAAGGAAGTGCTCGGCGGACACTTCGAAGGCGGCTTCCACGTGTTCGGTCTCGACAAGGACGGCGTCGCGTACGCCCTCGACCAGTACAACAAACCTTTGATCTCCGAACAGACGCTCAAGGATGTCGAAGCCGCGAAAGCAAAGATCGTCGACGGCGAGATAAAGGTGACGGATGCGATGACGCAGTAGGTCGTTGGAGCGTGTAGTTACGGTTTTTTTGAACGCGGACTTGGCGGATTAGGCGGATGAAGACGATCTGACGGAAGATGTTTGAGATCAGTTTCATTTGATCGGCTAAGGCAGATTGCCACGCCTTGCGTCGCGGTAACACTTTTTTTAACGCGGATTTGGCGGATTAGGCGGATGAAGACGGATCTGCAGAAATCTATTTAGTTTGAGCCGTGATATCAGCGTCATCAGTCGAACCCGCTTTATGAAAGCCAGCCGTGCCCGGCTAAGATCAGCCAGCCGCAAATTTCGGATGATGAGATTTTACAGATTAAAGCAGATATCTTTTTTCAGATCCGTCTTAATCCGCCTAATCCGCCAAATCCGCGTTCAAAAAAGCCATAACCACACAACAAGCGGAGCAGAATGAACATGCTTGAACTCAAAAATATTACAAAAACTTTCGGATCCGTCTTCGCGAACAACGACGTCTCGATCAAAGTGCAAAACGGAACGATCCACGCGATCGTCGGTGAGAACGGTGCGGGGAAGTCGACGATCATGCGGATCGCGTACGGTTTCTACAACGCCGACAGCGGTGAGATCTTTGTCGACGGCCAGAAAGTTGAGATCCGAAATCCGCACAACGCCATCGCCCTCGGCATTGGCATGGTCCACCAGCATTTCATGCTCGTCGATACGATGACCGTCGCCGAGAACATCATCCTCGGAGCAGAGACGGGGACGGCGACGAACCTCGATCTCGATAAGGCGAATCAAGATATCCTCGCGCTTTCGAATGACCTGCGTCTCGGCGTCGATCCGAAGGCGTTGGTCGAAGATCTTTCGGTCGGACAGCAGCAGCGTGTCGAATTGCTCAAAGCTCTCTATCGCGATGCAAAACTTTTGATCCTCGACGAACCGACGGCGGTTCTCACGCCGCAAGAGGTCGATGAGTTCTTCGGCATCCTTCGCCGGATGAAGGCGCAGGGCAAGACGATCATCATCATCACGCACAAGCTCGAGGAGGTGCTCGCGATCTCGGACGAAGTCACAGTGATGCGCGATGGTAAGGACGTCGGCAACGTAAAGACATCGGAAACGAGTGCGAAAGACCTGGCGCGAATGATCGTCGGCCGCGATGTTTTGCTTCGTGTCGAGAAGACAGATGCAAAACCTGGTGCGACTGTGCTCGAAGTGACGGACCTGAAGATAGGCGGCAAGCAAGGCTCGACGGTCGAAGGTGTGAGCTTCACGGTGCGTGCGGGCGAGATCGTCGGAATCGCCGGCATCGAAGGAAACGGCCAGACCGAATTGATCGAGGCGCTCGCCGGGCTTTGCCGTGTGTCGTCGGGGCTGGTCGAATTTGAAGGGAAGAACGTGACGAACTTTAGTGCACGCCGTTTGAAAGAACTCGGTGTCGCGCACATTCCGGAAGACCGTCATAAGCGCGGTTTGCTGCTACATTCGGATCTCGCCGAAAATTCCGTTCTTGGTGTTCACTATCGCCCGCCCGTCGCCGCCGCAGGTTTTATGCAGGCCTCGGCTATCGATAAACGGATCCACGAGATCGTCGAAAACTTCGATGTCCGTCCGCCGATCCCTGAACTATCGGCAAAGTCGCTCTCCGGCGGCAATCAACAAAAACTGATCATCGGCCGCGAGTTCGAACTGAATCCTAAACTGCTGCTCGTCTCACAACCGACCCGCGGCGTCGATATCGGCGCGATCGAATTCATCCACCGCAAACTGATCGAGCTCCGCGACTCAGGCGGGGCAGTCCTCCTCGTCTCGGCCGAGCTTGAAGAGGTCACGGCGCTTGCCGATCGTCTTCTCGTCCTTCGTAAGGGCAAGATCGTCGGTGAAGTCGATCCGAAAACGACATCGACTGAAGAGATCGGACTGATGATGACGGGCGGCTGAAAGAAATGCGGAATGCGGAACGCGGAATGCGGAATTTTTGCGGACGGCCAATGACATAAAAACGAGGACAAAGAAATGAAGGCGATTCTCCCACGATCGCGCCCGGACCGGGATTTGAAGAAACGAACGAAAGAATTTGCACTTCGAGTCATCCGACTCGTTGAGAGCCTGCCTAAAACTCAGACAGCGAGAGTAATCGGCAACCAACTGCTGCGAAGCGCAACTTCGGTCCCGGCTAACTATAGGGCCGCATGTCGGGCTCGATCGAACGCGGAATTCATGTCAAAAATCGGGATTGTCGAAGAAGAGACCGATGAATCGGTGTTCTGGATGGAGATGCTGGTAAACGCTGGCCTCGTGAAGATCTTGCGCGTAGTCGACCTAATGGACGAGGGCAATCAACTCACGGGAATCTGGGTATCATCGATAAATACGGCTCGCGGCGGTAGGCGACGGCGATAACCGTACGGATTCCGCATTCCGCGTTCCGCATTCCGCATTTGTCTAACTCGCCAACGTTTAGCTAAAATCAGGTATATCAAAAAAGGAAGCGATTAAGATGAGCACAGGAACAGAATCAACCGCCGCGGCCGCCGGGCTCAGGGGCGTAGTAGCCGCACAGAGTGCGATCGGCGACGTCAATGGCGAAGAAGGAAAGTTAATCTATCAGGGCTACGACATACACGATCTGGCGGAGCATTCGACCTTTGAAGAGGTCATTTTTTTGCTTTGGAACGGACGTCTGCCGGCCCAGAGCGAGCTCGATGAGCTGACTGAAAAGATCCGCGCCAATTACAAAGTTCCCAGCGAGATCGTTGCGGCGATGAAGTACATGCCAAAGGATGCCGATCCGATGGATGTTCTGCGGACTTGCGTCTCCGCGCTCGATTTTTACGATAAGGACGGTCACCATACGGATCGTGAAAGCGCGATGCACTCGGCGGTGAAGATCACCGGTCAGATCGGAACGATCTCGGCAGCGTGGGACCGGATCCGAAATGGCAAAGATGTCATCACGCCGGATCCGAGCCTGAGCATCGCCGAGAATTTTCTCTACATGCTTCGCGGCGAAAAAGCGGATGCCGATGAAGCGCGGATGTTCGACATCGCGCTTATCCTGCACGCGGACCACGAACTGAACGCATCAACATTTACAACCCGTGTGGTCGCGGGAACACTCGCTGACATGTACGGCTGCGTGACGGCCGGGATCGCGGCGCTTGCAGGCCCGCTTCATGGTGGTGCGAACACGGCGGTGATGAAATCGCTGATCGAGATCGGCGAGGTGGATAAGGTCGATGCATGGGTCGACGACGCGCTCGAGCACAAACGCAAGATCATGGGAATCGGCCATGCAGTTTACAAGACCGAGGATCCGCGTGCGACATGGCTACGAAAATTCTCGAAGCAAATGGCCGACAAGAAAGGCGAGCAGAAGTGGTACGACATGTCGCAGCGCATCGAGAAGTTGATGCTCGAGAAAAAGGCGATGCATCCGAACGTCGACTTCTACTCGGCCTCGACGTATTACCTCATGGGTATCCCGCTCGATCTTTTCACACCGATCTTCGCCGTCAGCCGTATCTCAGGCTGGACCGGCCACATCCTCGAACAATACGCGAATAACAAACTGATCCGCCCACGTGCCGAATACATCGGCGCCCGCGATCAGAAGTATGTGGCGATAGGGGAGCGATGATAAGTGACAAGTGACAAGTGACAAGAAGGCCTCGGGTAACCGGGGCCTTTTTGATTTCGGATTTCCGATTTCGGATTTGGGATTTCGGTTTTCACAAATCCACAATCTCAAATTTCAAATTTTCAAATTTCAAATTTCCAGTCTCAAGTCTCAAATCTCAAATTTCAAATTTCAAATCTCAAATTTCAAATCTCAAATCTCAAATCTGAAATCTGAAATCTGAAATCTGAAATCTGAAATCTCAAATTTCAAATCTGAAATCTGAAATCCCATATCCCAAAATGGAATCCGCATTCCGCATTCTGCATTCGAATAGGCTATCTTCTCCGTGATGAAGATCTCGATCGTCATACCTGCTTACAACGAAGAAAAATACCTGCCAGACACACTCGCGGCGTTAACGCAGGCGTTGGCTTTGGTAGATGACGCCGAGATCATCGTCGTCGACAACATGAGTACGGACTCGACAACCGAGATCGCCGCAAACTGCGGAGCAAACGTAGTCACTGAGTCAGTTCGCAACATCGGTTACGTCCGAAACACCGGAGCTAATGCATCGACCGGCGACGTCATCGTTTTCATCGACGCCGACTCGATCGTACGGCCGGGCGTTTTTGAAAAGATCATTGCCGCGATGTCGGATGAACGCTGCCTCGGCGGAAGTGCGGCGGTCGAGTACGAACCGATCGAGAGCCGCATCGTCGTCATTTGGTTTATGCTTCTCTGGCCGTTTCTTGGCAAGCTGATGAAGATGCGTGGCGGTGCTCTCCAATTCTGTCGTGCAGAAATATTTCGTGAGCTTGGTGGCTACGACACATCCATCTATGTCGGCGAAGATATCGACTTCCACTGGCGTCTCGACAAGCTGGCCGTGAAGCGCGCATGCTTCACCGCATTTATCGAAGAGCCGCGCGTGCTCACATCCTCACGACGATGGAACAAGATGGGCCTTGTACGAATGATGTTCTTCACACATCCGATCACGGTCCTACTCGCTTGGCGGATCCGTTCATTCTGGAAAGATTGGTACGAGGACGTGATAAGGTAGAGCGGAAATCCGGACCACGGAATGCGGAACGCAGATTTCGAAATCCAAAATCGAAGTGAGTTCCGCCTTCGGATCTCAGTGCTAAAGGCCTTTTCTTGTTTCGTGTCTTTCGTGTGATTAGTGGTTTCGATTTAGATCCAAACCACGAACAATGTTAACGGCGTTCTTCCTTTTCAACTTTTCTGGGTAGTAGGGTTCGGATAGGTCATAAGAGGCTGTCTGAAACGACGGTCTTTTCAATTTCAGACGGTCGCCAAAGGCGACGCACATTAAAGCCTGGGGTGGAGCCGCAAGGCGAAACCCTAGGTCTGCTGTGTGATTGACATCCGTCGCTGAAGGCGACGCACAAAGGCCGCGGTGGATTGTTCGTCGCTTTCAGCGACAAATCTGCGTTTGCTCTCTACCTAGGGTTTCGTTCGCTTCGCTCGCTGCACCCCAGGCTTTAATGTGCGTCGCCTTCGGCGACCAATCCGAATCACGTTCAGCGAAGGGATCACAAAAAAGAGGCCGCCTTTTCAGACAGCCACTTTTTTTTCGTGTCCCTTTGGTGTGATTCGTGTAATTCGCGGTTCGGTTCAAAAAAGCCAAACCACCAAACACACGAACCACAGGAAAAAAACCGGATCGCGCACCTCATCTCGGTGAGCCCTTCCGGACCGAGACGTTATTCAAACTTCGTCCCGACCGACGACGAGCAGCCCGAGATCGTCGACGCGCCGTTGAGATCGAAATCCTGGAAACCGCCATCGGATGTAAATCCGTCGCCGGAGTCGTCAAGCGTGACGTTTTGGGAGATGCGGCGAGAACCGATCAGGACGCCGCTCGGGTTATACTTCAGCGAGATCGTCGTGAAAGAGAAACGACGCCGCCCGGATTGGCGCCCCCATATGCCATAGACGGATGAGGCCGCGGTTGACGTGCCCGCCATCGTGCCTCCTTTTTCAAACATTAGTATTCCCGGGAACGTCGGTGCGACCGGAACTCCTGTCGCACACGAGCGGGGTGTGACAACGGTTTGCCAGACACCTTCGATAGTTGCGCCATTTCCCTCCGCGCTTTGCCCGCTGACGATGAGCTGAGCCGATCCGATGAGAACCAGGATACCGATTACGAGTGACATTGTATTCAGAACTTTTTTCATGTTATTCCTCCAAAATTTATTTCGGCCTCGGGTTATTCCTTCCGCCGTGGCTACATAATCGAAGTTCGGCAGTCTATAAGTCCTATGATTTCACCTAAAAATTTGTAAGAATTTCCTCGAAGATGATCGACACTCCCGAAAACACCTACAAATTCAGAGGACACCAGATCGACTCGCGGCGCCGGCTGCTTCGCGATGAGAACGGCGAACCGGTCTCGCTCACGCCAAAGGTGTTTGATCTCTTGCTGTTCCTGGTCGAAAACGCGGGAACAGTGGTCTTTAAGGACGAGATCATGGCCGCGGTCTGGCCGGACACCATCGTCGAGGAAAGCAATCTCACACAGAATATTTCCATCTTGCGCCGCAGCCTGGGCGAAACCCGGGGCGTGAATGATTTTATTGCGACGATACCCGGCCGTGGGTATAAGTTCGTCGCCGAAGTGCAATCTAGCTGTGCGGAGGCCGAGATCATAAAGTCCGAGGCCATAAATGAGGACGTAGAGGTTACAAAGGAACCGCCTGTCGCAGCACGTAAAAGTTTTTTCTGGCCGGCGATCATCGTCGGGGCGATCGTCCTTGTCGCGGTCAGTATTATCTATCTCGCTTCATCGAACGCTCCTCGAACGACCGCCGAGCCGGCAAAAATACTCGCCATTCTGCCGTTCAAGCCGCTCGTCCAGGAGAGCTCGGACGAAGCGCTCGAGATGGGCATGACCGACACGCTCATCGCCAAGCTAAGTAATAGTTCGGGACTGATCCTGCGACCGTTGAGTTCGGTGCGCAGATTCCGAAGCGGCGATCAGGATCCGCAGGCGGCGGGGCGCGAGCTCGGAGCGAACGCTGTCCTCGACGGCAGCATTCAGCGTTCGGGTGAAAAGATCCGTGTAAATGTCCGTCTGGTTGACGTCGAAAGCGGCGAGTCGCTTTGGGGCGGGACCTTCGACGACCGCTACACCGATATCTTTGTCGTCCAGGACGC
>JBDTSA010000061.1:0-8366 GCA_039931335.1 Acidobacteriota bacterium | reverse complement strand
ATATAAATTCACACGGCCGCCACGTTCGCTGGCAAACCGAGCTCGAAAGTCTGTCGCAGGATGACTCAGGCGTGATCGCTGTTATAAAGAACGCCGCCGGTGAGACAGAGACTGTTGAGGCGAAGTTTCTTGTCGGTTGTGATGGAGCGAAAAGCCCGGTTCGTCACGCCCTCGGCCTGACGTTCGAAGGCAGCACGTTCGAGCGGATGTTCTACGTTGCCGATGTGGAGATCGATTGGAAATTCAAAAACGATGCCTTGATGGTGTTTCTGATGAAGCACAATCTGCTCGCGTTCTTTCCGATGGTTGGTGACAACCGCTGGCGGATCGTCGGCACATTTCCCGAAGAGTTTGCAAAGGATGAAGGCGAGGTCCTGTACGAAGAGATCGAGGAACGTATAAAAAGCGATGCGGAACTCGAGCTCGACATCACAAACGTGAATTGGTTCTCGACGTACAAAGTGCATACGCGTCACGTCAACAAGTTTTCCGAAGGCCGATGCTTTCTCGCCGGAGACGCGGCGCATATTCACACGCCCGCCGGCGCGCAAGGAATGAATACGGGCATCCAGGACGGTTATAACCTCGCGTGGAAACTCGCGATGGTCCTCGGCGGCTCGAGCGACAAGAAGCTGCTTGACAGCTACAACGAAGAGCGGCTCGTGAACGCGGAGAATCTTTTGAAGACGACCGATCGGTTTTTCAATCTCGTCGCGAGCCCCGAACCGATCCTGACGTATTTGAGGATGCACGTCTTTCCTTACATCGCTGGTGCGGCGTTCAGTATCGATGCAGTGAAGAAGTTCGTCTTTCCCCGCATCTCACAGATCGGGATCAACTATCGCCATGGTTCGCTCAGCGATCACGGAAGTGACGGCGGTTTCGATGTGAAAGCCGGCGACCGACTCCCATTTTTCACGATCGAGGGCGAAAGCATTTTTAACCGTCTGCGCGAACCGAAGTTTCATCTGCTGTCTTTTTCGGATGGTCAAGATGAAACGACAGGGATTGAGCTCAGTGACGAATTCAAGGACTCTCTTGATGTCCACGAAATCGCGATCTTTCCACACGTGTCGGAAATTTTTGGTAGTGACAAGTCGTTTAATGTTTTGCTCCGTCCGGACAATTATATTGCGACGATCTCAAATGAGACGTCGCTTGCACCGATTGAGAATTATTTGAAAAGGTGTCTATGAAAGAGTTTGTATTTGCCCTTATCTTAACTGTCTTTTGTTTGGGATCGGCGTTCGGACAGACGCCGACCCCGACGCCTCTTCCGACGCCTCTCGCGGCGCCGACGCCGATCGTCGACGACAAGCAAGAGGTCGCGCCTGAAAAGCTACAGGGTGTTCCGTCGATCGCGCCGAATTATAGTTCGGAGGATCGCAGTCAGCCGGATCTTGGCCGCGTCGGTGTCGACATGACCGATCAGCGGTCGCTGACCTTGAATGAGGCGATCACGCTTGCGCTCGAGAACAACAAGGACATCGAAGTTACGCGGAAGAATGTAAAGATCGCCGAGTTTGATCTGCTCGCCGCGCGCGGCGTCTATCAGCCGCGTTTCACTGGCCAGACGTATTACGAGCGCTCGACGGTTCCGAACGTCAGTATTTTCAGCTCAAACAAGACGACAACTCAGGCCTCGATCGTTGGCAATGCGGGAGTGACAGGTTACATTCCACAGTTCGGAACAGTGCTCCGCGGTGACGTTAATAATACTCGTCTGACGACGAACAATCCGATCTCGATTCTCAGTCCGCAGAACAGCTCGAATCTGACATTCAGTTTGACTCAGCCATTGTTCCGGGGCCGTGGCTTTGACCAAAACCGACGTGTCATCGAGATCGCAAAGCGAAATCTTTCGCTGACGGATGTGCAGTTCCGCCAACGGTCGATCGACATTATCGCTGCGGTTCAACGCGCGTATTGGGATCTGACGTACTCGCTTCGAAACCTGCAGGTGCAGCGCGACGGCGTGAAAGACGCGAAAGACCAGCTTGCGCACAACCGCCGGCTCGTCGAAGAAGGCCAGCTCGCGCCGATCGACATTGTCGCCGCAGAAACGCAGGTCGCGAATTTCGAGCAGGCGGTTTACGACGCGCTGAATGTCGTCACGCAGTCTGAGAACTCTCTGAAGAATCTTATTGCTGCGAACCGGACCGCGGCGCTGTGGAGCGAGTCCATCACTCCGGTCGATCCGGTTGATCTCGACGCGCCTTCGACGACGTTGACCGAAGCACTCGATGCGGCGCTGCTCAATCGTCCTGAACTCGAGATCAATCAGGCGCAGAAAGACATCAACAAGATCGATCAGCGTTTGTATCGCGATCAGAGAAAGCCGCAGATCGATCTGGTCGCGAGCTATAGTTCAGCCGGTATCGGCGGAAGCCAGAATCCAAACTTCTCGAGTCCCTTTGCAACGCCTTGTAATCCGTCGACGCAATCCCCATCCGAGTACCAGGCGTGCATCGCTCGTCAGCAGCTTCTGATGGCTCAACAGCAGGCGCTGCTTCAATCGATCGGGGGAAGTGCATCGAGTGTGACGGATATTTTTTCGAATAAGTATCCGACGTTCCGAGTCGGTGTGCAGTTCAATCTACCGCTCTTCGGTGACAAGACGGCCGGGGCGCAATTGGGACGGTCGTTAGTCGAAGGCGAACGTCTCGTAACGCAGCGTGAGCAGATCGAGCAGAACATTCAGGTCGATGTTCGGAATGCATTGCAGACGCTGCGGACCGCCGAGGCTCGCCTGCGTGCGGCAGCGGTCTCGCGAGAGAATTCAGCTAAGCAGTATGAATCCGAACAGAGAAAGCTCGACAACGGGCAGTCGGATATCTATCGAGTGCTTGAACGGCAGACGGCGCTGACGGCGGCGCGAAGTGCGGAACTTCGGGCCCAGACCGAACTGAATAAAGCGATATCCGATCTGCAGCGTGCGACTGGGAATTCGCTCAAGGCAAACAATGTCGAAGCGAGATTAAGGTAGGACAGGCTTTTCGCCTGTCCGGCGAATGCAATGAATGCGGTTTACATAAAAGAGTTCGGCGGGGCGGAGAACCTCGAGATCCGTGAGGTCGCTGATCCTCCAAAGCCGACCCGCAACGATGTTCTTGTTCGTGTAAAAGCCGCTGGATTAAATCGCGCTGATCTTCTCCAGCGACGCGGCCACTATCCTCCGCCGACCGGTTATTCCCCAAATATTCCCGGACTGGAATTCGCAGGCGAGGTTGCCGAGATTGGCGAGGACGTACAAGACTTCAAATCCGGCAATCGCGTTTTCGGGATAACCGCCGGAGAAGCGCAGGCTGAATTACTAAAGATCGACTCTCGCCTGCTCACAATAATTCCCGACAATCTGAGTTTTACCGACGCGGCAGCAGTACCCGAAGCTTTTATCACAGCGCACGATGCCGTGTTTACCCAGGGCAGATTGAGGGGTGCTGAAGCGCTCATGGTTCACGCGGTCGGTTCAGGTGTCGGACTCGCCGCACTTCAATTGGGAAAAGCGAATGGTCATCGCGTACTCGGAACTTCGCGAAGTGTCGACAAACTTGACCGCTGCCGCGAGTTCGGATTGGACGAAGGAATCACGGCCGCAGGCGAACCGAACTTTTCTGAAGTAGTGCTTTCCAAAACCGGCGGCCGCGGTGTTGACGTTATTCTCGATCTTGTCGGTGGAGCGTACTTCGAACAAAACCTGAAGAGCCTCGCCCTGAAAGGACGGCTGCTGCTTGTCGGGATGACCGCCGGATCGACTTCTAACTTCAATCTGGGAATCGCGCTTATGAAACGCCTCACGCTCATTGGAACTACCCTTCGAGCCCGATCCATCGAAGACAAAACTGCCGCGACAAGCGCGTTTGCGGCGGAAGTTGTTCCGCTGCTTGTGAGTGGCCGAGTGCGTCCTAATGTCGATCGGCTTTTCGATTTCAGCGACGTTCGCTCGGCACACGAGTATCTGGAATCGAACGAGAGCTTTGGAAAAGTGATTTTGGAGTTCTAGGTCCGGCCGGGTGCGACGTTCGCCGCAGCCTCGTCGGTGATGATGCAAAGGCCATACACGCCGGCCGCCTCTTTTTCAGACATGAGTTTGGTGGCTGCGTTGTAGGTCAATCCTGAGGCTTCGCATTTATCGAACGAAACAACCGACCACTGCGGCAGATCGAGCTCACTTTTGGCGGCTTCGCTTCTTCTGGTTTGGACGGTTTCGCTCATAGATCTGCTGAATGAGAAAACTGTATCACACGTTTTCCACATGTGGATGCTTTTTTGATTACGGTGTCCGCGGACCGAATTGGTAGAATGGTTTTGTAAATGGAATTTGCTGAAACTGTTTTCTTGACGGGTTTTCCCGGCTTTATCGCCGAGCGTTTGGTAGAACGGCTCGCACGTCACGACACACAGTTCTTTCTGCTTGTGCAGCCACAGTTTGTCGAGAAGGCGACTGATGCGATCGTCCGTATTGCAGAGCAAACCGGAACTCCACTCGAGAATTTTGCGGTTATCGAAGGTGACATTACGCGGGCGAACCTCGCGATATCCGCAGACGATCTGCAAACGATCCGCGACGAGACTACATCAGTTTTTCATCTTGCCGCCGCGTACGATCTGGCGATCGATAAGGAGACGGCATACAGCGTCAATCTTGAAGGCACGCGTAATGTGAACGCGCTTTGCCGTTCGCTGCCAAATTTGCGTCGCTACAATTATGTTTCGACCTGCTATGTCGCCGGAAAACGAAACGGGCGGATCTTTGAGACTGAGCTCGAGCACGGCGCGGGTTTTCGAAATCATTACGAAGAAACCAAGTATCTCGCCGAGTTGGAAGTCGAAAACCTAAAAGCGGAACTTCCGGTAACGATCTTCCGGCCTTCGGTCGTCGTCGGTGATTCGCACACAGGCGAGACTGCAAAATACGACGGCATCTACTACTTGATCCAGTATCTCCGAAAGGGTCCCGGGCTGCTGCGATTCATTAACGTCGGAAACAATGACGTTCGTTTAAATCTCGTCCCCGTCGATTTCGTAGTGAACGCGATCGTCGCCCTCGCGGGTGACGAAAACGCGATCGGCAAAACGATCGCTCTCGCCGATCCGACTCCGCTCACGACGGCCGAGCTTTTCGACGTCATCGCCGAGCAGCTCTCAAAAAAACGTTCGGTGGTTACGCCCCCGGCATGGCTGATCGAAAAGTCGCTGATGTTTCCGTTCTCGCCGCCAATGACGGGTTTGCCTCATCACGCCGTCCCTTATTTCTTTCTCTCTCAAACTTACGACACTTCGCAGGCGAGTGAGCTTCTCGCCGCTTATGACGTCCGTTGTCCGAATTTTCGCGATTACGCGCCTAATTTGATCGAATTCATAGTTAAGCATCCGTCGCTATGAATCGGACATCATATTTCAACGTCATGGGCACCACATCAAAATATTTTTCTCTTCCTATAGTTCCGTTTTCGTGTGTTTATTCGGACCTCGGAACACGCGGCGATACTCGGACGAAAAACGCAAAAGCTCTGCTGCCTTTTTTAATTCTGTGTTTCGTCCTGATCCTTGCGTCGTCTGTATCCGCTCAGAGCCGCCGCGTGCCACCGCCGACGCCAACGCCGACACCAACTCCGCACGAGGATGACGCCGAACGTGTCGCCACCGAAGAAATAAAGTTGAATGTCGTCGCATTCGACGACAATGGCGAGTTCGTCGGTAACGTCAAGGAATCGGATCTTGTCATCACCGAAAACAACATCCTTCACCAACCGACGAGCGTCCGCCGCATTCCAGCCAACGTCGTGATTCTAATGGACACAGGTGGCGAGCTCAGGCAGGTAAAGAGCCTCGATCAAACGCGAAAGACGGCGCGTGCAGTACTCGCGGCGTTACGGCCCGAAGATTCGGTAGCCGTTATTCAATATGCTGACACGGCCGAGATCGTCGCAGAATGGACGACGGACAAGTCCGAGCTATCGCGTGCGATCGGCCGGACAAAATTCGGACGTCGTTCTGTTTTCGTTGACGCGCTGAATCTGGCGACTGATTTTCTACTGAAGAATCCGCTCGAAAACAAGCATCTGGTTTTGATCACCGACGGCACGGACAGCAACGGCAACGATACGCGGAAACGCGATGCGATGCGGCGTCTCCTCGCGAGCGAGATCAGCGTTCATGTTCTTAGTTACACCCGAATGGAAGCGGAGGATATAGCACCGCGGACAAAGATGGTCACAAATTCGCCGCCGCCAAAAGCGATGCCCGACGAAGTTGCGGCAGGATTGCCAAATGGGGTTCGGGATGTTGCGACAGCTCCGAAGGCGAAGACGATCAATCTCGACCGCACGCTGCTGCGAAAGCTAAAAGCGAGAAAAGCCGATCTTGAAAACAGCGAAAAACAGCTCGAGAGTCTTGCCGAAAACACGAACGGCACATCGGTCATTCCCCAGAACCTCGACGAGATGGTGGACAAAACCGCGCTCATCGCAAAGATGATCGACGCGAGCTACGTGCTTACGTACATTCCAAAGGTCCCGCTCGGAGAGAACGGCAGCCCGGCCGAACGAAATATCCAGGTCACATCCAAACGCCCGGGCTTACAGGTTCAGGCTCGTCGAAAGCTGCTCATAAATCCCAACAACTGATCGGACGTCGTGAACCTTCGCCTGGATCTGTGCGTACCTAGATCGGGCCATACAGTTAAAAATCCCGTAACCAGTTTGCAAAGGTATCCGTCTATTGAAATTGACGGTCCTCATTTTTTTTCGAATCAGAATGAGCAGTTACCAAACGGCGTTGCAAAACGAGAATCTCATAACTCGCGCAGAGGAAGATATCGCTCATGGCGCAGTTCGAGTTACGCGTTCGGATTCTCAACTCGTCGAACTGGTCCTTGCCGGCGACGAAACTGCGTTCGAGCAAGTATTCGATCGCCATAAACGCATGGTCGGCCTGGTCGCCGGGCGGTACTTTCGACGGCCGGATCAGATAGAAGAGATACTCCAGATAAGTTTTGCGAAAGCATTTGTCGAACTGGCGAATTTTCGTGGCGGACACGATCTTTCGTTGGCGAGCTGGCTCGCGCGGATAACGACCAACGCATGCCTTGACGCACTGCGAAACAATAGACGAAAGCCCGAACATCTGTGTTGCGATCTAACGGAAGGCGAGATCGAAACACTCGCGTCCTTTCCGTCAGCCGCTTCGCCCGATGCCGAAAACGTCTTGCTCAATCGCGATCTCGCGGAGAAGCTCCTGAGCGGGTTGCCGGCCGATGACAGTGCTTTACTGCAAATGCTCTATGCCGAGGAAATGACTGTTGCAGAGATCGCCGAAGTCACCGGCTGGTCTCAGTCGAAAGTAAAGATAAAAGCGTGGCGTGCCCGGAATGCGATGCGTCGCGTATTAAAGAAGTTCTTGTAACCTTGACGGGCTCGCTACCGTCCTTTTATTGGGTAGTTGTCGATGGGAAAGCTGGAAAAGAAAACGTTGGATGAGATAGGGAAGGCGATGGTCAAAGCCCGTGCGCTTTCGTCCCGGGATATTGATAGGATCACGGCAAACCCCGAGTTGTTCGATTCGGTTCGGGTGCGGGTTGCGCTCGCAATTGATAAGCCTACTTCACAACGTCCCGCTCGCCGAACACTGGTCGCGACTTTTTCAAGTATCGCGTTAGTCGCTGCTGCATCGTTTGCACTCGTTATTTTCAAAACAAAGCCGGTCGAGGTCGTTCATCTGCCGACGCCCGACACAACGAGGTTTACGGAGCCGGACAAAGTCGGGAGTCCGGACCAACCTCGAGCAGCTTCTCCCCGGGTTGAGCGGATCACAAGCAAACCCGAATTAAAGTTCACTCGCAAAAGCGAGTCTGCGGCACAGCAGATCCGTTACGAGGGCGACTTCTATGCGCTCTCGTACGCGGGCGATCCGAACGAAACCGAGCGAGGCGGGCGAATAGTTCGCGTCGACATTCCGCGATCCACTCTGTTCGCGATGGGTATCGATGTTCCACTCGAGAACGAAACTGAGTCGGTGAAGGCCGACCTTCTGATCGGAAGCGACGGTGTGACGCGTGCTATCCGAGTTGTTAAATAAGAGGTTTAGGAGAGAGTATGAAAATCATATCTGCGTTTGTAATGTTCGTCCTGCTTGGCATCTGCGCAAATGCCCAGGACGCGAAAGTTTTAGCCGAGATTGCCGCAAGCTCCGAAGGCACGATCAAGAACGCACCGTTTTCTGCCGACGCGGTCAGCGAAAGCGTGCAAACGCTTGCCGATGGGAACCGGATAGTTCGAAGCTCGACAAGCAAACTATACCGAAATGGCGAGGGACGATTGCGCAGGGAAATGAAATCCGGTTCCGGCGGAATGCTTGGATCGCTG
>JBDTSA010000060.1:0-8485 GCA_039931335.1 Acidobacteriota bacterium | reverse complement strand
TGAACGAACGGACGCGACCGAAGTCAGTTCGCGGATTCGGTGCCGAGGGACTTGTCACCGCGCTCAGTGCCCCGTCGATCGCAACATCGGCGATCAAGTCCGTCGCCGAGCTCGCGTCGCTGTTCCGCACCGACACGACGATTACCGAGAGCAAGGACGTCGTCGACAAGGATTCGCTCGGGACTGTCGTCGCGGGAACGTTTCTCAAGGCGAATCCGAACCTTGTCGTCTATCATCCCGAACAGTTCGTTCCCGAATACGAACTCGGAGTCCGTGACGAGAATTCTCTTTACTCGCAATTGTCTCGAATAAACGCAGCCGAGGCGTATCTGAATTATTTTCTCGATGAGGCCGAAAAGCTCCCGGCGCCCGAACGCGATGCTCCGCCGCTAAACCGAATTATCGCTGCCGCAAAAGTCGTGCAGACGCAGATCCGTAACCTCGGATTTTCGACCCCAAATGAACGAGGCGTTGGCGGTGGCGATCAGAACGCCGCCGCATCGACTCGTATCTCGGAATTTCGCCAGATGCTCCGAGCAGAAAAGCTCGATCGCATGCTCGCCCGTGCAAACGCAAAGGTGGGTATCATGAAGCTTCGGCTTTTGTCGTCGGGCGGGGCTCGCCGCGACAAGCGAAATCTTCTGCTCGGTGGCAAAACGGACTACAGCGGCAGCGCGGTTGTCGAGGTCGCACTTTACGACGCCGATGGCACCATGCGTGCATCCGAGGTCTTCTCGTATCACACCGGCTTTCGAAAATTCAAAACCAACGCTAAGCAGCCGAGACTTTAGGCACTAACGCGTTTCGATCGGAATGAGATCTTCGGCGGCTCCGTCAGTTTCGACGTAGCGGATCGGGACGATTAGCGGTTGAGATGTAATATCGCCGCTGCGGAACGCGGCGAGGTCGGCGCGAATTCTCTTCGCCTTCGATTTTCCGAATCTCTTTAAGAAAAACTCTTCATCAAGATCGACGATCGCTCTGATCGACCCGACCTCGCGCATCAGTTCTTGCCGCTGGCGTTCGTTCAGCGACGGCAATATCGCGGCCGGCTCGTAAAAATGCATCATGTCACGGCCGAGGCGATGAGTTGCGTTAGCTAGATCGTGTGCTTCGTCACGAAGGCGTTGAAGAAGTTGAAAGGCGGAGCCAGTCGAATCGTGTTCGATTCGCCTACCGTCATCCGTCAAAAAATGCGAAACCGACATATGTTTTCCCTTCGGCTTGACGGCGGCGATGATGCGAGGCGGCCTGATAATTTCACGAACAGCGTCTATCCCTGCGTTTAATTGCGACCGGCCGCCATCGATGACGATCAGATCTGGTTTTGTCCGCGAGACGCGCTCAGCGATAAACGCGCGGAGCGTTTCGAGCTCGCTGTCTCGATCCGAAAGCCAGTGCTCGTAGTCGTCCGGCAAATCTTTACCATCCTTCCAAACTGCGACGCCGGCAGCAAAGCCGGTCGCCGAGATATGGGCCGCGTCGAACGCTTCGATGCGCGAGGGCTTCGCATCCAATTGAAATATCCGCGCGAGATCACGTTTGATCTCATCCGCGTCCGGCTTCGACGCCAAGGCCTGCAGGAACAGTCGTTCTCTTGTCCGATCGAGCGCTCGATCGGTCGTTACGCGACGAACCGAACTAGTCGCAACGATGATCTTGATCGCCTTTCCGAATCTCGATCCGAGTTTTTTTGCCAATTGGGTTCGGCCGTCAAAATCATGTGACACGCGTATCTCGCGCGGCAGATGGAATTGGTAGATCTGAGTGATGACGTCAGCAAGGGCTTGGGTCGCGGGAATGTCACGACTCGGCGAAAAGTTGAAAACCATCTCACCCAGCGCTCGCCGCCGGCGCTGCGAAATAAGTATCACTGACACACCTCTGTCATCTTCTTGTAGCTCGAACGTGTCGACGCTGTCATCGAGCCAAACCCGCCAACTGGCATTCGACCAGTAGCGCTCAACCGACTCAAGCATGTCTCTGAAATACGCCGCCGTCTCGAACTCAAGATCCGCCGCCGCACGCTCAATCTTTTTCGCTATCGCCGCGAGAAATAACTCGCGATCGTTTCGCAGAAACAGACGCACGAGGTCGACTATCTCGGAATATTGTCGGGGAGCGCACAGGCTCGAGACACACGGAGCGACACATCGCTTTGCATAATACTGCGTGCACGGAACCGGAAACGTGCCGTCGATCGCGATCGTGCAGCTACGCAGCCGAAACGTACGATTCAGGAAATCAATAAGGATTCGAACGGAGGTGCGATTCAAGAACGCCCCGAAGTATTCGTCGCCGGCGTCTTTAAGAATACGAGTCGCAAGTGCCCGCGGAAACTTCTCGCGCGTAAGTTTGATGTGCGGATAGACGGGCTGGTCAGCGATTGAGAATTTGTTTGCCATTGGTTCAAGCAAAGCGGGGTTAAGCCCATAGGCGCCAAGTTAGGGAGAGTTAGAGACCGAGGCATGAACCTGGGCGGCGACCCAAAGGTGCTTTGGCCGCGTAGCGGTCAGTCGAATTTAGCCGTGGCCTTAAGGCCACGGTTATCGCAACAAGATCTCGGCGTCGCGTAGCGACCGCACGAAATCTCCTTCATTTGCCGCTGACGCGGCAAGGTCGCGTGGGCCTGCTACCGTGGCCTGAACGCCACGGCTAAATGCATACGGCCGCTACGCGACCGAAGAGCCAAAGCCTGACTCCGGCTTCCTCGCTTAACTTGGCGCCTATTGGGCCAAGCCCGCTCTTCGTTAGGCCCGGAAACTTTCCAACATCTCATGAATGGTTTCGATCGAGTCCGCTTGCTCGATCGTCTTGTCCTCACGAAATCGCAAGATCCTGGGAAAGCGAACGGCGATACCCGACTTGTGCCGCGTCGATTTTTGTATCGCCTCGAAGGCGATCTCAAAAACCAGTTCACGCTTCACGCTGCGGACCGGGCCAAACGTCTCGATCGTGTTACTGCGGACGAATCGATCGACGACGCGGATCTCGGCATCGGTCAAACCCGAATACGCTTTCGCAAATGGGACAAGCTCGCCATCACGCCACACCGCGAATGTATAGTCGGTAAAAAGATTCGACCTCTTTCCGCTCCCCTTCTGCGCATAGATCAGCACGGCATCCACCGTCAACGGATCGATCTTCCACTTCCACCACTCGCCGCGATGACGTCCGGTTCGATACGGCGAATCGCGACGCTTGAGCATGAATCCTTCGACGCCGAGATTGCGGCTCGCTTCGCGGCGCGACGCAAGGTCTTTCCAATCCGCGGCCTCGACCTTCTCCGTTAGCTGAAAGATCTTTCGTAACTTGGGTCCCAGTGAGTCGATCAGACCTTCGAGCATTTCGCGCCGTGTTCGAAAATCTAGTTGGCGAATATCGTCTCCCCCGAATTCAAGCAGATCGTAGACCTGTAAGATCACCGGAACTTCGGACAAGATCTTCGTGGAAAGATTTTTTCGCCCGATCCGTCGCTGGAGCTCGGTGAAGGGCAGGACGCGATCATCGATCCACGGCAGCACTTCGCCATCAAGGACGGTACCGTCAGGCAATTCGCCGGCGGCGTCGGCGATCTCCGGGAAACGATCAGTGATCAGATCTTCGCCGCGGGACCAGATGAAGACTTCGCCTTTCCGCTTTATGACTTGAGCGCGAATGCCGTCCCACTTCCATTCGGCCTGCCAGTCGGAAATGTCGCCGAGTTCGTCGGGCTCGACGTCGATCTGATGTGCGAGGTGAAAAGGAAACGGCCGGGCGATCGGAGTTTCGTTTTCACCCAGATCAGGCTTAAGTAACGAAGTAATAAAATCCGGAGTCGGTTCCCAATCGCCCATCGCGCGATGAGTAATGATGTCGACAGGAAGTTCGGACAATTGCGATAACGCCCTCACGACCAACTGCTGCGATACGCCGACGCGAAACGCTCCGGAGATGAGCTTGTTGTAGACGAGCCGCTGCGAATAGTTCATCCGCGACCATGCATCGGTCACGGCTTCTCGCTGCGTCTCAGGATCGCTGCCGCGGAGCGGAAGAAGCTGCTGCTCGACCAGAACGTGGAGCGGCGTCTCGTCTACGGTTGAGCTGTTGGGTAAAAGAAGTGCCGTGGTCTCGGAACCATCGCCGACCGTATCGCGCGATTCGAGGTAGAGCCACTCCGGAATTCCGGACATCTCGATCGCCCATTCGCGAAGGAATTTCGACGGTACGATCTGGCGCGGTTTTCGGCCTGACAAAAAATAAAATGCCCACGCCGCGTCCGCCTTTTCAGCCCGCTCGAAATAGAACCGCATCGCCTCGACCTTTTCGTTGGTCTTATTCGTTTGATCGAGCTCGACGTAGAGTTGGGTAAACAACTTCATAAATATGAACTGTGAACTGTGAACTGTGAGCTATGAGCTGTGAACGGGGCGTCTTGTCTCTTCATTCACCATTCACCACTCACCATTCATAGTTCATAGTTCACAGTTCCTCCGACTCCTCATCGATCATGTCGCCCGCGGCGTCATCGCCAACAAACTGCGTCTTCAACGGGACGGCGTTCATGCCGGTTTCGTTTAGATAGCGAACCACCTCGGCGGCAAACCCGTGGGTTACATAAACCGTTTCTGCTTCGGTCGAACGGATCGCCGTCAGCAGCTCTGGCCAGTCCGCGTGATCGGAAAGGACAAATCCGCGATCTACCGCGCGCTGGCGGCGTGCTCCTCGGACCATCATCCAGCCTGAAGCGAAAGCGGTCGACTGCGTCCCGAATCTTCGCAGCCACGTCGACGCCTGGGCCGACGGCGGTGCAACGATCAGCGAGCCCGCAAATTCTTTCTTGTTCGTCACGCTACCGGCATATGTAGTCTTCGGGAGATCAACGCCTTCTTCGCGATAAGCCTGGGTCAGACGTTCGACCGAGCCGTGTGTAAAGATGGGTCCGATATTTCGATCGATGCCGTTCATCGCGCGCTGTGCCTTCCCGAGTGCGTAGGCGAACAAAACCGACGACTTCCCTTTCTCCGCGTTTCTCCGCCACCAGCCGTTGATCTCGTCAAAAATTTGAGACGTCGGTGGCCAACGATAGATCGGCAAACCGAATGTCGCCTCGGTGATGAAGTGATGACACTTGATGGATTCGAACGGCGCGCAGGTCGCGTCAGGCGTCAATTTATAATCACCCGATGCGACCCAAACTTCGCCTTTGTATTCGACACGCACCTGGGCCGATCCGAGAATGTGGCCGGCCGGATGGAATGAGATCTTAACGCCGTTGGCGGTAGTGGTTTTTCCGTACTCCTGAGTGGCGATCTTCGCCCCTTCGTCGAGACGAATTCGCGCGAGTCGCTCACCGGGTTTTGCGACGAGATATCGGGTGTTGCCCCGATAGGCGTGGTCGGCGTGGGCGTGTGTCACGACGGCCTTTTTTACCGGACGCCACGGATCGATATGAAAATCACCCTGCTTGCAATAGAGCCCGCTCGATGTGAGAGTTATCAACCCGCCTCGTCTCATGCTTGTAGTTTACAGCATTCAACGTTCGAGATTTAGTTCCGTGTTCAGAGTGCAAGCTCTGCATGTTTCTTGCTGTGAAATAAGAACTAGCTGACGCCTGAACCCTCAACCATTATTACTTCGCCTCGCCGTTGAACGTCAGCAGTAAGCGGTTGTTCTGATAGAGCATCAGTTTCTCTCGTTGAATCTCATAACGATTCGCTTTTTCCAGACCATCGAGAAACTCACGTTCGATCTTCATTCGCTCATCCTCGATGCACGCCCGCATCGTCGAGATCACGTCGGTGAGCTTTAGCGTTCTCCCAACCGCCGAGTAACTTCCGCCAAATACGTTGCAGCTGGTATTGCCGCCAGCGCTCCCCTTGTCTTTATCGAAAACGACGAATGCAGTTCGGCCTAACTTCGAAACAGGCACGCCCTTTGTTGCTTCGAGCATCCACTTCCGATTTTCGAGTCGGACGTCGTCAGCCGTATCTTGTGGAGGCTGTTTCGTAAGCGCGGTGAATTTCATCACGAGGCGGCGCCGAACATATAGCTCGAGCAAATTACCACGACGCTCAAATCGGTTCGCGTTCTCAAGCGCCCGAACGAAGTCCGATTCCGCTCTCTGCGCACGACGGTCGGCGCAAGCCATTTTCGTCGTCCCGATATTCGAGAAGTCGACACGATCTCGTCGTACGCTAACCGCACCGAACATCCGGTTGCAGCCGGAGTTTCCGGTGAAGCGGGTCTGGTCGGCGTCCAACTCGAGATAAGCCGCCAACGAATTTGATGCGTTCACTCCGTTGAGTTGAACAAGTTTCCACTGACGTTCTCCGATTTGCCCCGATTGTGCAAGAGCTGATGTCGCGACTGCCGACACCACGGTGATCAACATTAAGAATTTTTTCATTTCAATCGCTCCCCCTTTCCCGTTCTACAACTTTTCACGCAAAACGCGTTCAGCGGCCAAAAGGCCACCGAGTATTTTGAACGAACGACGGGCCCCAACTTGCATCGTCAAAAAACTCCGGCAAAGTTTTTCAAAACATGTATAATTCGGACGTGGTTTTTGAGTCCAACTAATCGAACACGGTTCGCATCTGTCTTCCGGCAAATACCGGCGAGATCCGCAATAACAGATCTGTTGTAATCCCTCTTCCCGAACCGGCAAAGCTCTTGGAGGAATTATGTCGTTTAGGTCGAATATTTTCCGTGCATCAACTTCGCTTCTTTTGGTCGTCTGCTTCGGTATCGGCGCGTTTGCCGACACGATAAGGCTCAAAGACGGGAGCAAGGTGAAAGGCAAGATCGTCAGCTTTTCCGGCGGTAAGTTTATCGTCGCAGTTGGTGATGGATCGCGACGACGTGAAATGACGTTGATGGCAGCCGACATCGATTCGATCGATTTCGACACACCGCGGTCGCCGGCTTCGAATGTTCTCGCATCAAATCGGACTACGTCATCGGTCCCGGTTGAAGACCGGAGAATTGCCGACGATAAGCCTGTCGCCCCGCCCGTTGAAGAGGAAGATCAGGTCGTTAGCGTACCAACCGCGACCCAGACAACGCCGTCTACGACCAGAAAAGTATCCTTTGCAAAACCCGTCGAGCTAGCAGTGAAGGTTCTCGCCGACAATACCGCAAATGGATGGACGAATTCGGGCTGGGTTGTAAAGAAAGGTCAACGAATTCGCATTAGCGCTACGGGTCAGGTTTCGATCGGCCGCGGCAAGTCGACCGGCCCGTCGGGCCTTTACGATCTGGAAGACAACGAAAAGCTCCTCAAGAGTGTCCCGACCGGAGCCCTGATCGCCGTTATCGGTGATGACAATAACGAGTTTATTTACATCGGTGCCGAGCGTGAATTTACGGCTTCGCGAGACGGATCCCTGTTCCTCGGCCTGAACGAAGGAAACCTCAACGATAATACCGGCTCTTTCGACGTCAAGATCGAGATCTCGCCCGATGGCGGCGAGTGAGCAACCATCTTGCGTTCGACCAACCAAAAGCGGAAAATCGGTATCTAAACCGACATAGGACTGCCTCGTCTCAAGGATTAATTTATGCAAGCCCTCTTTCCGCGATCCGCTTTTCTGGTTTCGATCTTATTTCTCTCTGCAATGACGTTTGCCTCGACGTCGCTTGCGCAGTCGCGCCCGCAGCGGCCCGATCCGTCGAAGGGCGAGGGAAAACGGAATCAGCGCCCGGCTCCGAAGACCGAAGAAGAGCTTAAGAAAGAAGAGGAAGAGCGTAAACGGCTCGAAGAGGAAAAGAAGGCTGTCGAGGAACCGGGTGTTCTAACGGTAGAGACCGACATCGTCAATGTCGACGCGGTCGTCTTTAACAAGAAGACCGGGCAGATCATCACCGGCCTTAAAAAGGAAAACTTCGCGATCTTTGAGAACGGCATCAAGCAAAATATTTCGAGCTTTGCGACGCCGGAATCGCCGATCACAGTGACGCTGGTCCTCGAATACAGCAAATGGACCGAGTATTACGGATCCGCAAGCGGCGGGATGTTTGAGCCCGGCGTTTATGAATCGGTGAGGCCCGTCGCCCAGTTCCTTTCCAAATTCATAAAACCACCCGGCGATTTTGCGTCCGTTATCGCATTCGACATTCGCCCGACTCCGATCACCGACTTTACGAACGACCCGACTCGCATCCGGCAGACTATCGATCTACTTCTGCGAAATTCGCCTGCATTTCGGGAGAACAATCTTTACGATGCGCTGAAGTTTGCACTGATCGGCGGAAAGGGTGACTCGGTGGTGCTCGAAAAATCCGAATCGCGAACGTCCCAGTACTCGGGAATGGTCGATGTAAAATCCAAGCGGAAAGCGATCATCCTGGTGGCCTCCGGTATCGACACGTTTAGCAAGATCAATTTCGGCGACGTTCGAAAGATAATCCAGGAAGCCGGCGTGCCGATCTACATCATCAGCACGGGCAATTTGTTCTGTAAGAAATATTGCGATTATCTCGACCCGTCTCGAGTTATGCCGGG
>JBDTSA010000059.1:0-8541 GCA_039931335.1 Acidobacteriota bacterium | reverse complement strand
GAGACTCCTGTCCCAGACCCGGGGAGAGATTGCTGAGCTTGCCGCAACCTGCCCGGCTGGATAACGCCACCCCGAAACACGCCAGGAGGCTATCCATGTGGTTGCGATTTCCCCGAATCACCCGGCAACTCGGAGCGTCCACGGCGCTCCGTTCGCACCGCTTGTCGCGATCATCGCGGTCCGAAGTTTTCCCTTCTCGCCCGGCTGCTGAAGTTGGATGTCGAACGAAGCGGCCTTTCCGTTGATCGACTCCGTACGGCTATAGGTGTGGCTTTCAATCCTCTGGTCTATGACGACGCCGCTCCGACGTTCTTCTACCGTCTTCGGGATCTCTCCGCGGTTCCTGAAAAAAAAGAGGTTCTCGGGAGACATGTTGAACATCTTCGCGGTCGCGTCTTCACCTGTGATCTGCTGTGTCGAAAATTCCGTCGCGTCGCTCGTGTTCACGACGGCGACCTTGTAGTCGTTTTCGGGAAAGTATTTTGCCGCCAGATCGGGAAGCACGCGATCCTTGACTGTCGGCTCGTCGAGCCGGATCACGAGCCAGCCGAACTTTTCCGGCATGTGCATAACGGCAGGCCCTGGGTGCTCATCGCGCTTAATGACGAGCCGTTCGATACGCTTTTCGTCGTCGTATATCGGCAGCACCATCGCAAATTCGTCGTCGTAAACTGTCCGCGTGTTCTCCTCATCGACAAATCGGCGGTGCAGATCTTCGAGGTCGGGACTCACCTCGACCGGCTCGAAAGCTCGCTTGGCCGGATCGTACTTTAATGGAGTTCCGCCACCCTCTTTGGTGAAGAAGTAGATGTCGCGGATGAGCTCAGGGTAAGTTGTACGCTCTTTCCAAAAATCGTAGCGGGCATTGAACTCTTCCCATTCGGAGTTTTTCCAAACGCGAGCGCCGGTCTGAAAATTGTAGTAAGCAGCTTGCATCTCGCGATCGAAATCCTCGGCAAACCTTCCGGCATCGGTTTCGACGCGCTTCTGCATTCGCTCGCGCTCGGCGTCGCTCACTTCGGAGAGCCATTTGTACTGCAGACCTAGAAAAAGCGTGAGCAGGACAAGCACACCGCCTACAATCAAGAATGAAAACCAGGAGCGCTTCATAACATCACGTGCATTATGCTACTAATTGAAACAGCCAAACAATGGACTTTCGGCACATTTTACATTCTTAACAAATTCTTTGCGTCACCTTAACCATTCCGGCTCGAGAGGCCGCGATAATCAAAACTGCCGGACGAGACATGTCTTTCTTCAAATGATCCTCCTAAAGTTGTTTGATCTAACCAGCTCGTTCGGCGAATCAAGAGTTTTATTAGCCGGAGGCAAATAATGAAAAGATTTATCGTTTCAGTTTTATTCGTGACCGTATTCTGCATCGGTCTCGGCGCTTTGGTCGAAAAGGCCGGTGCGAGTTTCAAATCCGATGAGAAAGCGGTGGCACTTATCAAACAGGCCCGCCTTGCAATCGGTGGCGAGCAATCCATCGCTGACGTGCGCAGCATGATCATAAAGGGGAACACGACTCTCACATTGAAGGTGAATGGCGCGGCACGAAACGAGCAGGGCGAGACCGAGATCGCGATGCAGTTGCCGGACAAACTTTCGAAGATGGTCAAGATCGGCCGCCAGGAAGGACCGGGTGGCGAGGGCCTCCTTAGCGAAAAGCACGATGTCATCATCATGCGAGGCGAAGGTCACGGCGAAGCCATGGGCGGCGGACCGGGCGTGAAGAAGGTCATCGTGACCAAGACGGACGACGGCAATGCTGAGGTTGAGAAGATCATCACTGATGGTGATGGCAAGGACGCCGAGTTCACGACATCTGACGGCAAGAAAGTGATCGTTCGACGAGCCGGTGGCCCGGAGATCGAGAAAGTTATCGTCGGCCCGGAGAAAGGAAACAGGGTTGTTTTGGAAGAAGGAGCGATGGGCGAACATGCCGAACATCGGCAGAACGAACTGCTCAGGACCACGCTGTCCCTTTTATTGACCGCACCTGAAGGCATGGACGTGACATACACATTCGTCGGTGAGAATGATGTAGACGGCACAACATGCAATGTCGTTAATGCGGATTTCGCCGGATCGAGTGTGAAGCTCTATTTGTCGAAAGCCTCGAGTCTCCCGGTCATGATCAGCTATCAGGGACACGCGATGCCGAATGTCATGTTCTTCCGGACAAAAGAACCGTCATCGGGCGTTGCTCCATCTTCCGAGCCATCGAAAGACAAAGTAATGTTCAACCACAAGATCGAAGGCCCCGAGCTCGCCGAAGTTCAGGTTCGCTTCACCGATTATCGAAGCGTGAACGGCGTCCAGCTCCCGTATAAATGGACGACATCCGTCGCTGGTCAAACAAGCGAGGTATTCGACGTCACGAACTACGATGTGAATCCGGCAAACATCGCCGAGAAGTTTCAAAATCAGAAAGTGTTTGTGAGAACTAAAAAGGACGGGCAGTAGTTAGAAAATAGTGAATCGTAAATCGTGAATTGTGCGCCGCCAGGCACAGAGGTGCAAGCGGCGCTGTTCACGATTTACTATTTACGATTCACTAATACTTTGGCTTTCAACTTCTCCGCCAGTAGTGGAACGAGCGCCTTGGATGCATCGATCGCCCCCTTTATGTGGCGCTGATTCGTGAAGTGGCCAGCGACATAAATGCCGGGAACGTTGGTCTCGAATGTCTCCTCATTGTAAACCGGGCCTTCGCCGTACTTGCTGCCGGCGACCGTTTTCACGCCAAGACTCTTTAGCATTGTGAGATCCGCGTCCGCCCCGATCAATATAAATACCACGTCGTTGGGCAGAACATCGCGAGCTCCGTTCTCATTTTCGAGAATGACAGCGTCCTCTGTGATGTCCAGCACCTTCCCAAGAAAGAACAACTTCAGGCAGTGCTTTTGCAGCTCGTCCTCGAGCGGTTGCTTGACCCAGTACTTGATGCAGCCTTGCTTTGGATCGTTATTCTCCCAGTCACTACGAAAGATCGCGAGCGTCGTGTCGGCTCCTTCCCCCGCAAGAAAGAGTGCTGCCTCACCAGCGGAGTTCCCACCTCCAACTATCAGCGCACGTTTCTTCACCCACGGATATGTTTCGCGGAAGTGGTCGTAAACCTTTGGCAGGTCTTCGCCGGGCACGTTGAGCCGACGCGGATAGTCCATCGCACCGATTGCAAAGAGAATATTGCTCGCCGCGTAAGTAGCCTTGTCGGTCACGACCTCGAATCCGTAGACCGCGTGGCCGGTTTCATTCCGCACTCCGAGTGCCGCATTCCGCACTTCAATCACTTTCTCTTCGGTTTGCACATTCAGGTCATTGTCCAAAACAAACCGGACATAGTAGGACAACAACTCTTCGCGGGTCGGCTTTTCTCGCGCCGGTTTAAGGCCGCCGGGCTCAAGCTCCAATTCATTTGTCGTTGAAAATACGGTGAGACCGACGGGATAAGTGTAGATCGTGTTGCCAATCAGCGCTTTCTCGATGACAAGATAGTCGAGGCCGTGTTTCTTCGCCTCGTACGCAGCCGCGATTCCGGCCGGCCCGGCTCCGATGATGATCAAGTCAAACATTTTCGAGTTTCTTCAACACGTCGGTAAACGCCTCGATCTGCGCCTTCGTACCTTCAAGATTTCTTTTCGTCTCCAAGTACTTCTCCCACTCATTTGTCGCGGTTAGAGCCTTTAGTGTGTCCTCATCCAACGCGTGCGACATGACGACGAGCAGGTCGCTTAGAGATTCGTGGCTATCCAGTAGAGATTGAATGATGCTGTACGCGAGCTTCGCGTTTGGGAGATCTATATCTAGGTCGTTCATATTTAGTTGTGCGGTGTTCATCGAAAATGTTACCACAGCGAATAAAAAGAAAAAGCCGAGCGATCATTCACTCGGCTGCGCGTCGATTCAAATTCAGAAACTAATTAATCTTCGAGCTCGGCAGGTTTTGCACGGTCGTCGGTCCTGAATTCGGGCATCGGGCCACCCTGGGGTACGACCCACAATTCAACCTGGGGGACGGCACGATACCCGCCGAAAACAACTTGGATTCGATCGCCCGGGATCGCCGAGATCTCCGCGATCCGATCACGGCCTTCTTCAACAAATCGCGTGAGCCGTTCAGAGTCGAAATACCTATCGTCCGCATAAAGAACTATGACGCCGGTGTTCGTCGGATTTGCTTTTACTGCGTCACCAAATGCTTTTTTCGCCCAAACATATTTGAGCGTATCGAGACGCACCCCTGCCGGGTAGCCATCTTCATTTTCCGCCGGATTCGGCTGCTGCGTTTCTTGGTTCTGAGTTTCGGCCGAAGGTTCGGACTGCTGCTCCTGATCAGATGACGTGCCCGGATCGATAGTCGACGGATCGAAGCCGCTATCTGCGTCACCAACGGGTTCTTCGTCAAGCCGTGCCCGCACATCGGGAAGTATGAACTCGTTCAGATAATTCGAGCCGGCCGCATTCAGTGTCTGCCGGCTGAATGGCCGAGCCGTGAGATTGTTCAAGGCACTATTAGCAGTTAAGGCACCTGCCGATGAGGAGGATGGCGGCGCAGCTTTGCTGCACGACGCCGAAAAAAGTGTCGAAAGGAAAATAATGGCTGCAAGAGATCGATATAGCTTCATCATGCCCTCGCCTGCTACCCTATCTTCTATATAAATGGAAGACTGGCCACTTTTATGGCGGTCTCGCCCGCCAATAACTCCGTACCCACGGAAAGGTAGTCGTATCTAATGTAAGCAAGCCCGATTGCCCGTTGCAATTTCGGCGATATCGTTACTGACGTGATCCGCCCGGCATTTTTGCCGTCCGTTGATTTGAGTTCCGAACCCGGCTTAAGATCCCCGCTCGCCGCTCCAGGTTCGGTCGAAGTTATTCCCGTTAGCATTTTCGCGACATGTCCGCGGAAGTGGATCCGCGCAATGATCTCCTGACCTATGTAACATCCTTTTGTGTACGAGATCATCTCCTCGAGTCCGATCTCCGGGACGATAGTGTTTTCGTCCATTTCGACTCCGTACAGCGGAATTCCACGCTCTATTCGCAGCGTTTCATACAACGTGTCCGAGATCTCAACCGCGTCGAGATACTTCAACTCGCCGACAAAATCCGCGGCGTCCTCGCGGTGGACAAAGTACTCCGTCCCGTATTTCGTGTCAAATTCTATGAACGGCGGTGTGATCGGAATGAACGCCCGGTCAAAAACCCGGATTAGCCGATATTCGTCCGACAGGTCTTCGACAAAGAAATCCCCGGCCAAAGTAAAACGAAACAGGTTGTCGAAAACGAGTTTTCGCGTCGCATCTTCGGTGTCGATGAGGAAACGCTCGCCGTTTCTCGTGACTCGCACCACTGCGAGCAGCCTTCCCTGAGCGTTCGGAAATGCCGCCAGCATGAAGGCCCCATCCTCGATCGACTTGACGTCGTTTGTCATCAACCCGTCAAGAAACTGGATCGCCTCGCTGCCGCGGACCGAGATCAAACCGCGACGCTGTCGATAATAAGCCGTCCCGCCCGAATGTATATGGTGATAGCTAAGCTTTTCTGAGGAATTCATCGCTCAAAAGATCGAACACAAGCCATATTCTCTGTCCCGAATAACGCCTTGAGCAGCGCATTTGCTACAATCCTTCTTTCTCCATAATACAGGAATACATGAGTCAAGTATCAGAAGAGACAGTTTTGAATTCGCTTCGGCAGATCATCGATCCCGATCTGCGGAAAGACATCGTCACCCTGGGTTTTATTCGCGATCTGCAGATCAGCGGCGGCGGCGTCGCTTTTCGCATCGTGCTTACGACGCCGGCTTGTCCGGTGAAGGAAGAGATGGAGTCGCAGGCGATCGAACTGGTACGAGCCATCGATGGCGTGACCCACGTCAAAGTCACGATGGATGCGGAGGTGCCGCAGGGTCGCGGGATTGCCAACAACATTGCCATTCCGGGAGTCAAAAATATCATCGCCGTTTCCTCCGGTAAGGGCGGCGTAGGTAAATCGACCGTCGCCGTAAATCTCGCGGTCGCGCTCGCAGCCGACGGAGCGAAGGTCGGGATCATGGATGCCGACGTTTATGGCCCGAACGTTCCGATGATGCTCGGTACGGGTTACGACCAGCCCGATATCGTGAACGGCCAGCTAAAGCCTATCGAAGCGCACGGAGTCAAGATGATATCGATGGCCGTGCTGGTTCCGCCCGACAAGCCGATGATCCTTCGCGGGCCGATGCTGCATGGCGTCGTCCGACAATTCCTAAGCGACGTAAATTGGGGCGAGCTTGATTACTTGATCGTCGATATGCCGCCCGGTACCGGCGATGTGCAGTTGAGCTTGGCTCAGCTTGTCCCTGTACAAGGTGCGGTGCTCGTGACGACGCCGCAGGAAGTTTCTCTTTCGGACGTTCGTCGCGCGGTGAAGATGTTCGAGACGGTGAATGTTCCCGTGCTCGGCGTGATCGAGAACATGTCGTACTTTATCGCGCCCGATACCGGCAATCGTTACGAGATCTTCGGACGCGGCGGCGGGCAGAAGCTTTGCGGCGAATATAATCTCAATTTCCTCGGTGAGGTGCCGTTGGGGATGGAGGTTCGCGAAGGCGGTGACAAAGGCGTGCCGGTTGTTGTCTCGTTCCCGGATTCACCGCAGTCGGCTGCATTTAGACACGTCGCTGAAGAGGTAGCTCGGCAGATTTCGATCGAAGCGATGAAGCCCGAACTCGTCATCTTACAGAAAGCTCGGTAGGTACGTAGAAGCGAATTCGGTCCAATCCAGATTTTTACGTTGGCCGGAAGTGACGATTGCTAACCGGCGCGCAGTTTAAGAATTGCGAAACCCGCGAGGAGCAGGGATATTAAGATCGCAATCAAAAGAATCAGTTTCCAATTCCCTTTCGCTGGAACAAGTTCTTCCCGGAAGCTCGGTTTCCCGTCTGATAAACCGACTTCCCACAGAAGCTCTTGAAACCGCGGATTGTGATCGAGAAAAGTAAACTCTCGATCAAACCTTAGCCAGGTCAGATTCGGATCGCGTTCCTTCAATCCGATTTCGAGCCATTCAACTGCCTTCACTTCATTCTCCATCGCCGCATAGACCGAAGCGATGTTTACACTGCTGATGTACTTTTGCTTCCGTATCGACAACAACGTATCCAAAGTTTTCTGAGCAGCTGCCGCGTTTCCGGTCGCGGCTTGAAGAAGCCCTTGAAGAGAAAGGGTGAGCGAGTTCTCATGCGAGAGAGTGACGGCTCGCTCACGATGAAATTCGGCTTCCTTCAGAAGATCCGCGTCGACGTAAGAAAATGCCAAATGGTAATGCGCCAGGAAAAAATCCGGAAAAGATTCGAGCGTTTCAAGGTGAAGTCGAATCGACGCATCCGTTTCACCGCACTGCCGCAGAACCTCGGCTAGCCAGACGGCATTGATCGGCGAAAAGGGATCCAATTCCGTCGCCTTTTTCAAAGCGATGAGTGCGTCCCCGATCCTGTCGATTCGCAGAAAGTAAACACCGAGCAGTTGATAGCCCGCTGCATAATTCGGATCCAACTTGATCGCGTTCTGAAATGAGACTTCGGCGCCAGACCAGTTCCAATCGAAATGCAAGATCGCCAAACCCAGCGCTGAGTGCGCCTCCGCAAGATCGCCATCAATATATAGCGCCTTCAATGCAGCGGCTTTCGCTTTCGGGAAATATTCGCGTGGGGCAAAACCATCGTAGACTGGAAGAAGATTATAGATATCTGCGAGGCCGGCGTAGGCCAGTGCGTAGTTCGGATCGATCTTGATCGCTTTTTCGTAACACGCGATGGCTTCGTCATATCCCTCGGCGTTCCGTTGATTGTAAAAGAAACGTCCTCTGAGATACTCCTCATACGCCTCGACATTTTTCGTGTAGCGTTTTGTAAGCTTTGCCTTAGCTTCATCGCTTAGCTTTTTTCTCAGAGCCCCGACGACGCGTTCGGCAACACGATCCTGCAGATCGAATATGTCTTCGAACTCGGCGACAAAACTGTCCGCCCAAAGCGAGCTGCCATCGTGCGATCGCAGCATCTGGACGCTCAGGCGTATTCTGCCCTCGAGCCTTTGGTAGTTGCCCTCGAGCACAGCGTCAACCTGCAAGTCGCGCCCGGCCGAAACCGCGCCCTGCGTCTGGACATTAATTCTGATGATCGAACTAGTGGGACGCACCTCGATCTCTCCGGCACGGGTCAGCTGAGTGATCAGTGCATCTGTGATGCCTAAGCCGAAAAACTCTTCATCGGTCTTTCCGCCGAGTGGTTGAAACGGCAAAACCGCAATGCTGTGTATTTCATCGAGAGAACGATCGGCGGCATCGCCCGGACGATAACCAGCATCATCGTCGCCCGTTCTCGAAACCTTGAGGCGAAGACGGCGATGAACCAGCAGATTGGTTTCACCGTCTATCCGCCGAATGTCCGCCCTAAATCTATAACCGCGCTTTGGCAGAGTTTCAATGAGCTCGACTCCGTCCGTGTCGAGGATCTTCCGAAGTCGAGAGATGTTCTTCGCGAGATTACCT
>JBDTSA010000058.1:0-8634 GCA_039931335.1 Acidobacteriota bacterium | reverse complement strand
CTCTTCGGACGAAAGCTGACGAGGTCGCCGAAGATCGTCAACGCTCGCAGGACCTGCGAGGTTTCTCTCAGCACTTTTTGGAAAATAAGCCGGCACCTGCGGCTGATCGCTCGCGACTATCTTAATAAACTCAGGTTTGCTCATCGGCTGCAGCGCGTAATTCGTCGCTTTTTGCGCACCGAGCGTTGACCAGGTCTCGCTCGAAAGGGATTTTCCGCACAGCGAACCGGCGCCGTGAGCAGGATATATTTCGGTTTCGTCGGGATAATTCAAGATTTTCTCGCGCAGGCTGTCGTACAACATTCCCCCCATTTCCTCAGACGTGAAGCCCTTCGAACCGATCAGGTCCGGACGGCCGACATCGCCGCAAAACAGCGTGTCACCCGTGAACATTTTTAATGGCGTTTGAGGGTCACCTGAGTCGCGGGCAACGATCGTAATGCTCTCCGGCGTATGGCCCGGTGTCTCGATGAATTTGAGATCGATCTTTCCAATCTGAAGTTCGTCACCGTCTTTGACCTTCAACGTCGGGAACTTAGTTTGCGCTCGCTCTCCATAAATTATCTGGGCACCGGTCTTGCCGGCCAGCTCGATGTGCCCACTTACAAAATCAGCATGCGAATGCGTCTCGATGACGTATTTGATCGTCTGTCCGTTCGCATTCGCCTCGTCGACATATTGCTGAACGTCGCGCTGCGGATCGACTATCGCCGCTTCGCCTTCTGAACCGATGTAGTAAGAAGCGTGAGCAAGGCATCCTAAATAAAATTGCTTGAAGTTCATACTGTCCTCCAATTTCGTCCTGTCAGCTGTAAAAATACAACGAACCCCGCTTGCTTACAAGAAAGGCCTCGCCGAACTACTCGTCCGGCGAGGCCGATGCCAATCAGTTGTCGTTTAGACGTACTTGCCAACTACCTTCGAGATCGCATCTCGCGATACGGCACCGACAATACGTTCCTGTTCCTGGCCGCCCTTAAAAAGAATGAGCGTCGGAATTCCGCGAATGCCATAACGCTGCGGCACGTTCATGTTCTCGTCGACATTCATCTTGAAGAAGCCGGCTTTCTCGCCGTACTCTTCAGCTACCGCTTCGACTGACGGAGCGATCATCCGGCACGGCCCGCACCATTCCGCCCAAAAATCTACCAAAATGGGCTTGTCCGCCCCTAAGACATCTTTTTCGAAATTGCTATCAGTGATGTCCTTTGCAAAATTCGCCATTATCTAAATCTCCTATGTATTACTCGTAAATTATAGCTAAACGTTATTGACGGCGCAAAATCGCCAGTTTAAAACGCCGCCTCGCCGTGAGATTATTCCACGCCGGTGATCTAGCTTGCCGATCCTGACCGGACGAGAGTCGCCGTCAGATTGATCGTCGTCGCCGCCAGAGCCTTACTTATCGGGCACGTTTTCTTTACGTTCTCCGCGATGGTCTGAAACTCGGCATCTTCGATCCCATCGACATCGGCCCGCGCTTCGAGGTCGATGTGGCTGACCTTAAATCCTGCGTCGTCCTTTCCGAAAAAGACCCCTGCATCGATCTTCACCGACCGGGCGAGCTTTCCTTCTTTTTCCAACGTTGCGTTGAGTGCCATAGCGTAGCATCCAGCTAAAGCAGCTCCGAGAAGCTCTTCTGGATTCGTACCAGGCTCATCACCCATTCGAGTCGCAAACGAAAAAGTTCCTTCAAACGATCCGCTTCCAAGAGCAACCTTGCCCACTCCGTCCTTCAAGCTTCCGTTCCATTCAGCTGTCGCTTTTCTTTCTGGCATAATCTCTCCTTACTCTATCAACGCGTTTTATTTTCTAAAATCGTACACCAGGCCGTCTGTCACGAACCTCGGGTTATTCGTCAAATGCGGATAATGCTTATCGAGCTCGTCCAGAAACATCTGGTACGGCATGTCATCGAATGCTCCGTAATCGTGAAGATATTCCATAAACACATTCCCCGTTCGATCATATTCCTGAAAGATCGCATCGCTTCGCCCGTCAAATTCTATCGGATCGACGCCGAGAAAATCGCACAGTCTTTTATTAAACGCTGGCGTCGCCTTCACCCATTTTCCATCGAGATACATTTCTGCGGCGCCATGAAAGACGAGATAATCTTTTTCCAAAGCCTTTGCCAAGCGCTCGGTCGCAATATGATTGCGAACGATGTAGAAGCTCAGTCGCGACGGAATCCGGATCGCTCTTGCAGAGGCGGCAAGCAGTAACGCCTTCTCGACACAGTAGCCCCGCGTCTTTGCCAGCAGAGCGCTTGCTTTCACGGCGTCGCGTCTAAGATCGAGAACGTAGGGATCGTATTGAAAATCATCGCGCACCGCGTAATAAAGCTTCACGGCACGCTCGACATCAGTGTCCGCCTCGGCCGAGTGCTGCATGGCATACGAGCGAACAGCCTCATTATCGCTATCGAGAAATTCAGTTGGCTTCAGGAAATTTTCCATCAACTGATTCGTATTACCACCTTTCCGAAGTGCGCTCCTGTTTGCATGTAAGTCATCGCATCTCGAGCATCGTTAAATTCGAAAACCTGGTCGATCACCGGTTTCAGCTTCGCAACCTCAAAAGCCTTCAGCATGTCTTCAAATGTGGTACGAGATCCGGTAAAGATTCCCTGCAGCCGAACAGCTTTCATAAAGACTGATGTCGGATTGAAATCGCCGGGCCCGGTCAAAGCACCGATCATCGCAACATGGCCGCCCAGCCGCACCGCCTTTAGTGATTTTCCAAGCGTACCCGAACCGCCTACTTCGACCACATGGTCGACACCTTTCTTGCCCGTCAGCTCAAGCACCGCCGCGTCCCAATCTTCACGCGTTCGATAGTTAATGACATCACTTGAGCCAAGTTCTTTCAGTCTATCCACCTTGGCTTCGTTCCCGGTTGTCGAAATCACTCGAGCTCCAAACAACTTCGCGAACTGCAGCGCAAATATCGAGACGCCGCCTGTTCCCAGTGTGAGAACCGTATCGCCGGCTTTCAACTTTCCGGACACTGCAAGAGCGTTCCAGGCGGTAACCGCCGCACACGGCAGAGTCGCCGCTTCTTCAAACGAAAGATGCTCGGGGATCCGGACAAGGCCTTCCTCGTCGAAGATACCAGATTCTCTTAGAACACCATCCCACTGAGCGCCGGCACCAAGCGACGTACGACGTTTCTCTTCACTCGTATCTCCGTCGATCCAACTCTGCGCGAAGATCGGCATCACGCGATCACCCACTTTCCATTTCGTCACGCCCTCGCCAACGGACGCAACTTCTCCCGCACCGTCAGATAACGGTACGGCCGGCAGCTTCATTCGCGGATTGTAAGTTCCCGTCACCACCATCAGGTCGCGATAGTTAAGCGAAGCCGCCCGAAAGTTCACAAGGACCTCGCTCGCCTTCGGCTTCGGATTCTCGCGCTCGACTATCGAAAGGTTCTCGATACCAAATTGTTGGACTTCGTAAGTCTTCATAAAAAATGCTCCCGCGATTCGTGCGAGTGGCGTAAAGCGAGACAGGAAGAACCTTCACAGCCGGCACGATTCGCGGGAATCTTGTCTCAGATTATTGTTTCCGCGTCGTCTTCAGATCGAGCTTAATAACGACAAGGTCTCGGATCAGATCGTCAGGCTTACCCGCATACACGATCCCGAAGTCTTTACGATTGATCGAAAACTCCGCGTTGACCGCTACGTTGTTAGCCGAAACGATGATCGTCGCCGGGAACGTCACCGACTTCTTTACACCGTGAAGCTCGAGATCACCGGTGACCGTATAGTTGTTCGCACCTTTCGCGGCGTCGGCAACGATCGCAGTCGATGCAAACGACGCCTTCGGAAACTTCTCTACGTCGAAAAAGTCGCCGCTCTTTAAGTGCTTTGTCAGGTCTTCAGTATCCGTGAAGATCGACCCGGCGTCGATATCGACCTTGACCGAACTTTCCTCGGCCTTTACATTCACCAGATTGATCGAGCCGGTGAATTGATTGAACCCACCGTCGTGCTTGCCCGTCACTTTCGAAGCCGTAAACAGCACCTTAGAATTATCCGGCGTTACCGCGAGGCTCTCGCCCTTCGTAGTCGCGGGGGCAGTTGCCGTTGAGTTGTTCGCCGACGCCACGGGTGTCGAAACATTCGACGTTACGGCTTTTGCCTTGTTCGCGGCCGGATCCTCACACGCAGCGAGAAAGATCGACAACGATAAGATCGCCAGTCCAAGTTTGTTCATAAAAATATTTCCAATTCTCCTCAAAGATATTATCGATCACGACGCCGCGCAAGAATCTCACTGCACTAACCGCTGCAGGACCAGCCCTAGCTGCAGAACGCACGGATAAAAGCGCATTACCTCGGATGTCCACTTCAGAACCAACGCCGGCGGTCCGGCTATTACTTCCTCAACGTAATTTGAATAACCTATCGACATAAAAACCTTCCCTTGTTCGAAAAACTTCCCTTCGCCCGTTTCCACCCGTGCTCGAAAAAACTTAAGATCACATCCGCTCGATCAGCTCATGCTTGGGCTTTCTCACCTTTGGAAGCACCGCCAACCAGTCATTCGCCGCGTCTCGGTAACCTACCGCGGCAAGAGCGACGGCCGAGTAATCGGTAAGCCCAAGAACTTCGTTCATTTTCGCCGGATCAAAACCCTCCATGGGCGTCGCATCTATGTCGAGAAGCGCTGCGGTCTCGATCAAAATTCCAAGAGCGACATAAGCTTGACGTGAGTTCCACGTCTCGACAAAGCCTCCCTCGACAGCACGCTGCGCAGCCCCCTTGACCGCGGTTTCGAGATCGGCGAGCGATTCTCGAGTCTGCTCACGAACCTCAGCGATCCGATCCAGGAAGTCGTCCATGTCGGTATCCGTCAGCGTTTTTTTGAACGCAAAGACGAACAGGTGCGAGGCGTCAGTTACTGCAGGTTGGTTGTAAGCAGCCGGCATTAATTTCTCGCGCAGCTCCGGATTGATGATCACAAACACCTTGTACGGCTGAATTCCAAAACTCGACGGCGCGAGCAACACTGCCTCTTCCAATACCGCGAGATCCGACTCCGAAACTTTCCGCGCCTTGTCATACACCTTTACGGCATAACGCCACTGCAATTTGTCGAGAACTGATTCGCCCGACGTCTTTCCTTCTATCGCTTCCTTAGATCCAAACTCTCCCATTGTTCACTCCCTGTTTGTAACCACCCTTGATACAAATATAGCTAAAAAAATTTAAGACTTCCCCTGCTCGACCATCTCGAACACGTTTTGCAACGTATATCTCGATAACTTTTCAGATATTCCCTTATCGATCTCTCTGTGTATGCAGCCAAGAACCGCTTCTATGTTCTTACCGATCGGACAATCCTTGCTCGGCGACTTTGCGTGAAGCGCGAAAACTTCCCCGCAGTTCACCGCCTTGTAAATCTCAGAAAGATTTATCTCATTCGGGCAACGGGCGAGCCGCGACCCACCGTTCGCACCGGTCTGAGAAACAACTAGATTTGCCTGGTTCAGTTGGCCCAATAGCCGTCTGACAACAACCGCATTAGTATTGACACTGGAGGCCAGACAGTCGGATTTGATGTTCTCATCCTTCGATCGAGCAAGCATCGCAAGCACATGCACTGCCATTGAGAATTGACTGTTAGCCGCCATAACTGTAACAAGAATAGTTACAATTAGAGTTTTTGTCAAGTGGCCTTTTCAGGCAATGCGTTTTGGGCTATCGTCGACGTCCCCGACCGGGGCACCTTCTCTGCTCGGTGGCTCTTCTACAGGCGCAGCCGGCGTTGAGTCGGGAACGGGTATGACGTCGTCGTCTTTCGTACGTTCGACATTATTCGAACCGTCGTTAGGGAATTCCGAGTTCTCTCCGGGATCTGCGTCAGGATTATATGAATTTACGTCGGGATTTTGCGCTCGCTGCGAGTTTGTCATTCTGATTGCCTCCTTAGATCTCGTCGGCAAATATGGCAAGCGCCGTGCCCGCTTGAAAACGTAACGATTTAGAACATCACGAACCCGTCCCATGGTCTGCAAATTCGTTGAGCGACTCGTCAGATATGATATAAAACGGCCTGACGCGTTTTGAATCGGCGAGACCTGCCGCGGTGAGCGAGTCGCAGATGATGATCGAAGCAGGCTTGATCGCGTCCTTCCAACCTTCATCTGCGGTCGAACGAACGACCAGTCTACCCGGATCGATGTTCGCAGCGAGCAACATAATGCGTGCAAAAGAAAGAAACCCTTCCCATTCGGAAATAACTGCAACGATCTCATCAGGGGCGGGCCTGTCTTGACCTGACATCGCGGCCGAAACGGAGCGGCCCTTGAGATAAATACATCGCTGTCCGCCGTTGAGAAGCGGATCTATCTTTGGCTTCTCATCTAACATTGCGACCAACGTCGCGTCCGACCGCACGCCACGATGGGAGTAGTCTTCAAGGCTAACGGCGGACATCTTCGGAAAAGTGGGACGAAAGCTCGTGAATGAGGATTTTGCGTAAGGCAACATCGGATTCAACCAAGATTCTCTGGTCTGAGGCTATTAGTTCCCGAGGCTGTTGCAGAAGTTCGATTACTGCGGTTCGATCAAAACCGAGTGACTTCGCAGATTCGAAAAAGTCGTGGATCAGGTGTTCTAGCTTTCGCGTCCCTTCGATCCGCTCGCTCGCAGACTTGGCAACGTAGAAACCACTTCCCTTCTTAAACTCGAGAAGTTTTTGATGGACAAGCTTTTGGTATGCGGAACTCACCGTATTCGAATGCAGATCACATCGCCGGGCGATCTCGCGCGTGCTCGGAAGTTTTTCGCCAACCTTGAAGTCACCGACAGCTATCCCAAGGGTGATCTGAGCGATCAGTTGTTCCCCGACCGGGACCTCCGAGTTCTTCGATATCCAGATCTTCATCGAACAGAATGATAGATTTCGATCCCGTAATTATCAAACTCCTTGAAACTTCGCGGATGGTTGAATCTCTACGAAGACAAGAAAAAGCCGGAGTCGCTTAACCCCGGCTTTCTCAGTTCGATCTACTCAGCCTTATTTTATTCCCGTCTGCGGAAGTTTGACCTCGCGGCCGGCTCCGAGAACGGAGTTCGGCAAAAGGCCGTTGTATTTTGCAACCTCAACCGGATCTAGATTGTGACGCGTCGCAAGCTTAGCAACTGTGTCGCCTGCCTGTGCTTTCACGATCTGAGCGGGTTTTGAAGTAGCACTTCCCTGATTAGCCGGTCGTGAATAGCCGATGGTCGCGACCCTGTTTCCACTTACGGGCACAAACACCTTACCCTTCGGTTCTTTCATCCCGGGATTCGCCGCCATAAGATCGGCGACGGTGACGCCTGTACGGTTCGCAACCGTCTGCCAGGTTTCACCGGTGACCGAATTAGCAAGATTCGTGTTGTTGATCTTAGACGCCGGGATCCTCTTGAACACCGCGACAACTTCGTTCGCCTTACCCGCCGGAACATTGACGATGTAGGGCTCGGACGGCGTTACGTTGCTGCGAAGATGCGGATTCAAATATCGAATGTACTGAACGCTCGTGTCCGAAGCCTGAGCAAGAATCGTCAAATTCGTTGAAGCCGGGACGCGAATACGATCGTAACGCAGCGGCGGAGCCGGACGAACGTGACCGAATCCGTACTGCGTTGGATTGTTGGCGATGAGGATCGTCGCGAGGATGTTCGGTACGTAGTTGCGGGTCTCCTGCGGCAGGTATGGGTACGCAGCCCAGAAATTAGTTGCTCCAGCCCGACGGATAGCACGATCTACATTACCTTCACCACAGTTGTAAGCGGCCATTCCGAGTTCCCAATTTCCGTAACGATTGAACAAGAACTTCAGATAGCGAGCCGAAGCGCGGGTCGCTTCGTCAAAACTGTTGCGCTCGTCAACCTGTGCGGTTCTGCGAAGACCGAACCTCGCACCCGTTCCCGGGATGAACTGCCAAAGGCCGGAAGCGGCTGCCCACGAGAGCGCCGTCGGCTTCCAGGTACTCTCGACCTGGCCAAGCCACGCAACGTTTTCCGGCACGCCTTCTTCGCGGAAGATGCGACGGGCCATCGACATGAACATTCCCGAGCGGTAAAGACCAACTTCCATCGTTCCGCGACCGCGGCCACGATAGTAGTTGATGTACTGCTGGATCATCGGATGGACCTGAAATGAGAAACCGAGCGACTTGTTAGCGACGGCGTACTGAATGTACTGATATTGGGCCTGCGCGATCGGGTTGCTCTCGACATCCTGCTCGTCCGTCGTAAGCTCGAGCCTGGAAAGCTCATCCAAGGGTGAAGGTTCGAATTCCTGGGAGTTAAATCCGACCGCAGAGTCGATCGACGGACCGCCGGTCTTTCCAGCTGCGGCGAGAATCGCCGAATCTTTAGCGGTCTTCGCGGTCGGCTTCACAATAACCGCTACAGAATCCGCCAACTTGAAGTCCTCGTCATTCCAGCGCCATCCGCACGATGCAGAAAGGGTCCGCAGTTGCGGCGTTTTCGTTTCAGACGGAAACTCCATCAAGTAGATCGTCTCGATCAACTGTGAATAACACGACTGGAGTTTCTGGTCTTTTTGAATATTGAGCGTGGAGTAGAGGAAAACTTCGACAGCTTTATCGAACTTCGCACCTGATTCC
>JBDTSA010000057.1:0-8721 GCA_039931335.1 Acidobacteriota bacterium | reverse complement strand
TTTTCTTCTCGGCGTCTCTGCGTCTCGGCGGTTAATATCAAAGCATGGATGTAATTGTCGGAACGGCGGGCCACATCGATCACGGAAAGACGGCGCTCGTCAAAGCGTTGACCGGGATCGACGCTGATCGGCTTCCCGAAGAGAAACAGCGCGGCATCACGATCGATCTAGGGTTTGCCGAGATGCAGAGCGACGATGTCGGGATTGGATTCGTCGATGTCCCCGGTCACGAGCGGTTCGTGAAGAACATGCTAGCAGGTGCAAGTGGTATCGATCTCGTCCTGCTCGTGGTGGCCGCCGACGAAGGTGTGATGCCCCAGACGCGCGAACATTTCGACATCTGCCGGCTTCTGCACATTAGGTCCGGCCTCATCGTACTCACCAAAAAAGATCTCGTCGATGATGAAACTCTCGAGCTCGCACGCCTCGAAGTCGAAGAGTTGGTGCGCGGATCGTTTCTTGAGGGCTCGCCGATCTTTTCCGTGAGTTCGAGAACCGGCGCGGGCATGCCGGAAATGAAGTCCGGATTGATCGCGGCGGCGAGGCGAATTCAAAGACAAGAAGACAATAGAGAAGCCCGACTTCCCGTGGATCGCAGTTTCTCGGTCAAAGGCTTTGGGACTGTCGTCACAGGTACGCTCGCGTCCGGCGAGATAGCTGACAACGATGAGCTTGAGATAGTCCCGTTCGGACGAAAGGTTCGAGTGCGGGGTGTTCAGACTCACGGAAAGAGTGTCGCCTCGGCACATACTGGCCAACGGACGGCAGTCAATCTCGGCGGCATCGCACACGACGAGATCGTTCGCGGAATGGTCCTTGCGCGGCCAGGCTCCGTTTCCGAGACGCAGGTTTTCGATGCCGAGGTCGAGGTAATCGCGGATGCTGCTCGTGGGCTGCGTTCGCGGCAGCGAGTTCGAGTACATATCGGAACCGCCGAGATCCTCGCACGTGTCACCGCATTGAACGAAGAGAATTTGATCGAGCCGGGCTCGCGTGGCCTTGCGCAGTTCAGGCTCGAATCCCCGGTCGCGGCTACGCACTCCGATCGATTCATCATTCGAAGTTATTCGCCGCAGCGCACGATCGCCGGCGGCCGGGTCCTAAATCCGCTTGCTTATCGGCATCGCAGCAAAGACCTCGCGACTGTTACCGCGACACTGAATGAATTGCTCGAGGACGATGTGAATAATCTTTTCGAGACCTTCGTTCGTAACGCCGGAGATCGGGGATTGCGGATCGATGAGGCACGGGCTCGAACGGGGCTCGTCGAGGCTCGATTGCAGAGCCTGGCAGCCGATGGTGTTCGGGACCGGAGCCTCATAGATGCGGGTGGCGTATTCATTTGCAAAGCGAATTACGGTCGGCTGACGACCGCAGCGATCGAGTCGATCGAGAGACATCATCAAAATGACAAGCTTTCGCGGGGCATGCAGCGCGAGACCTTGCGCGAGCAGAATTTCAGCGGAACTCCGGCCGAGGTCTTTCGCAGTATCTTGGGAGCGCTCGAGAAAGACGGAAAGATCGTCGTCGACGGCGATGTCGTTAGGCTAGGGACGCACGAAACTAAACTGGCTCCGGCCGAAGAGTCGGCACGCGAACAATTGCGAAAGCTTTATTTCGAATCGGGTCTCGAGATGCCGAAGCTCGAAGAGGCCTTGCAAAGTGCTTCGGCCGCTGCACGGATCGATGCGAAATCGACCCGCAAAGTCTTTCAGCTTTTCGTCAACAGCGGTGAGCTCGTGGCTGTGACGGGCGAGTTTTATTTTCCTTCGAAAGTGCTCGAGGAGTTGAGGTCGAAGCTGAAGGACCAGGCCGGCAGCGATCCGACGATCGATGTTGCGAAATTCAAGGACATCGCCGGCGTATCACGAAAGTATGCGATACCTCTTCTCGAATATTTCGATCGAACTCACGTAACGCGACGTGTCGGCGACAAACGACAGATCCTCTGATGCGCAAATTTCTGACGGCCGAATGGCATGACCTGATCATGGCGAATTACGAGGTCGATCCCTCGCTGCTCACCTCGCGCGTGCCGGCAGGCACGGAACTCGATCTCCACGAGGGGCGGTGCTTCGTCAGCCTCGTCGGGTTCATGTTTCTCAACACACGCGTCCTCGGGCTTCCGATTCCGGGCCACATCAATTTTGAGGAAGTGAATCTGAGATTTTATGTGAAGCGCGAGATGCCGGATGAACTTCGGCGTGGAGTGTGTTTTATCAAAGAGATCGTTCCGCGAGCTGCGATCGCGTTCGTCGCTCGCAGGCTTTATGGCGAGCCGTATGAGGCAGCGATCATGCGAAACTATAACGATTCTGGAAAGGTATCCTACCGCTTTGGCAAAATTCCTCAGAACGTTCATGCGAGAAAATTCAAGAACCTGATGAGCGAAAGTATCAAGGTTACTCGCGGCAATCGACTTGGCGTTCCGCAAGTAGGTTCGCACGAGGAGTTCATCACTGAGCACTATTGGGGCTACACGAAGCGCGGCATGAATCGGACCGACGAGTATAAGGTCGAGCATCCGAAGTGGGAGTTATATGCAGCGAGACATCCGAAGATCAAAGTCAATTTTGGGCGATGGTACGGGAACGAACTCGGATTCTTGAGTGCTAAAGCACCCTACTCGATCGTCCTCGCTACGGGTTCTGAGATCGCCGTGTTCAAAGGTTCGAAGCTTAGTAACTGAGACGTTGTGAACCCTCTTTATTTGCCTCTTCTTATTCGTGTGTTTCGTGTGTTTCGTGGTTCTCTTATAAATAACGTAGAAGAAAAGCCAAACCACGAAACACACGAAACAAGATCTCTCATTGCGCACATCGCGGTCCTTGCGTGAAAATCGTTTTATGATCATCGGCATCGTCGCAATCGCAGAAAACTTCGCCATCGGCAAGGACGGCAAACTTCCGTGGCACTATTCCGCCGATCTCAAATTCTTCAAACAAACTACGTCTGGGCATGCCATCGTCATGGGATGGAACACGTGGAAATCGATCGGCAAGCCGCTGCCGAATCGTTTGAACATCGTCCTTACACGAAAGGGCGAGATCGAGGATCATGCCGGCGTTCGTGTGACGCGGAGCAAGGATGAAGTGCTTGAACTCGCCGCGTCTCTCGAAACGGATGTTTTTATTATCGGCGGCTCTCAGACATTCGAGGCCTTCGCCGGCGAGATAGAGAAATGGTACGTGACCGAAGTGCCGATAACCGTAGACGACGCTGACACATTCATGCCGCGCGAGTTTCTGGACGACTTTGTGATGACAGACAGGATTGAGCTCGAAGGCGACCTTCATGTGAACGTCTTTCAACGCCGGTGAAGTTGGTATAGAATCGCAGGCAAATTCAGCGAGGAGAAAGCATATGATGGGCGGAAGATCTTGGGACGAGTGGATCGAAGAATACGCCGACGGGCATCAGCATCCGATGAACAGGCTAACGCATAGCATCGGAATCCCGATGATCGCCCTGTCGATCCTTCTCGTAATACCGTCGTTCTTCGTTCCGTGGCTGTGGATCCTCGTACTCGCACTTTTTATCATCGGCTGGATCCTGCAGTTCGTCGGACATTATTTCGAGGGCAAGCCGCCGGAATTTTTCAAGGACTACAGATTTCTTTTTGTCGGGCTGCGTTGGTGGTTCAAAAAGATCGCGGGTGTAAAGTAGGACGGGCTGTCCGTCGACGAAGGTTCCGGCCGCGAAGCGGCCCTAAGATAATAGCCAGACGTGAAACGTCTGGAGAAAATGCGAACGATGGCGCCGCACTGAAGGTGCGGCAGACAGCCTGTCGCACTTTCAGTGCGACAAAGATTTTACTGACCGTGATCCAGACGTTCCACGTCTGGCTATTTTCTAGCCGCACTTTCAGTGCGAGGATTCGCTTCCTACTTCAAAAGCATTTGAGTCAGAAACTCATTCTAGGTTTGGACATCGGCACGTCCAGCGTCCGCGCGGCTCTTTGCGATCTCAAGGGCAACATGCTGCCTGAGACGTTCGTGAAAAACGAGCGCTCTCTGACATCCACCGACGACGGCGGCGCGGAGATCGATGCGGAAGTCGCGTTCAAGCAAATAGTCCGAGCCATCGACGATGTACTGGTACAGTCGTCCGATGTTGAAGGCGTGATCACTCACGTCGCGATGTGTGCTTTTTGGCACAGCCTGGTCGGAGTCGACGTACGAGGACGCGCTACGACAAGAGTATTTGGCTGGGCGGACACGCGAAGCCGCGAACAGACGGACGTCCTCCGTCGAAAACTCGACGAGGCGGAAACGCATGATCGGACCGGTGCTCGATTTCACTCAAGCTTCTGGCCGGCAAAGCTTTTATGGCTTAAGAAAGAGTTTCCTGACTTGTTCGCGCACACATCGCGGTGGCTGTCGCTAAGCGACTTTATTGCCTCGAGGTTGTTTGGGACGTTCGTCACAAGCACGTCCATGGCGTCGGGGACCGGACTCTACAACATTCGAGAATGCGTCTGGGATCCGGTGCTGCAGAAGTTTTTGAAAATAAAATCGTCCAGCCTTCCGGAAATATCGAATAGCGACGCCGAAACTTTTCGGCTCATCACCAAATATTCAAAACGCTGGCCGAGGTTGAGCAACGCCGAATGGTTTCCGGCGATCGGCGACGGAGCGGCGAACAACATCGGTGCCGGCTGCGTCAAAAAATCAAAGGCGGCATTGATGATCGGTACATCGGGTGCAATGCGTGTCGCATATCGCGGAACACCGCCCGAGAAAATCCCATCGGGACTGTGGTGCTACCGCATCGATCGCAAACGCGTCATCATGGGCGGAGCATTGTCCGATGGCGGCGGGCTTTATCGCTGGCTAAAGCAGACCCTGCGACTCGGCGATGACGATGACCGGATCGAAGCCGAGATCGCGAAGCGCGATCCCGCGGTGCACGGCCTGACGGTCCTGCCGTTCTTTGCCGGCGAGCGAAGCACAGGCTACAACGAAGGTGCGACCGGCGCGATTCTGGGCACGCGATCGGCAACGGATGCGATCGACATTGTGCAGGCAGCGCTTGAATCAGTCGCATATCGTTTCGCCGAAATATTCGATCAGCTCAACTCCGTCTGCTCGACGAAAGAGCTTATCGCCTCGGGCGGAGCCCTGCGTGAGTCGCCCGTCTGGACACAGATGATCGCCGACGTCATCGGCCGAAATATGACGCTTCCGGACAGCCACGAAGCATCAATGCGCGGCGCAGTTTTGCTCGCATTGGAAAGTACTGGCAAAATAAAGAAAATCGAAGACGTCCCGACGCCGTCCGGAAAGAAGTTCTCAGCCCAAAAATCTCTCAAAGCGGTTTATTCCGCCGCTCGTAAACGGCATCAAGACGCGTACAGATCACTGATCGACCTACAAAAATGACAACCGCAACCAAACTCGTGAAAACAACCGACATCGACACGCTCAGCATAAACACGATCCGCACACTTTCGCTTGACGCTGTTCAAAAGGCGAATTCAGGCCATCCGGGCCTGCCGCTCGGAATGGCTCCGGCGGCGTACGTGCTTTGGACGAAATTCCTTCGGCATAATCCGAAGAATCCGAAATGGTTCAACCGCGATCGTTTTCTTTTGAGCGCGGGCCATGGCTCGATGCTTATCTACTCATTGCTGCATCTGACGGGCTACAATCTCTCGCTCGACGAGCTGAAAAAATTTCGGCAGTTGCATTCGAAGACGCCCGGCCACCCGGAAAACCTTTTGACGCCCGGTGTCGAGATCACGACGGGCCCGCTCGGCCAGGGGTTTGCGAACGGCGTCGGGATGGGGATGGCGCAGGCCCATTTGTCGGCACAGTTCAACCGTCCCGGGTTTCCGATCATCGATCATTTCATCTACTGCATCTGCTCGGACGGGGATCTGATGGAGGGCGTCAGTTACGAATCAGCTTCACTCGCCGGACACTTGAAACTCGGGAATCTGATCTACCTTTACGACGACAATCGGATCACGATCGACGGGCCGACGTCGCTCGCGTTCTCTGAAGATGTTACGAAGCGCTTCGAGGCGTGCGGCTGGGAAGTTTCGGTCGTCGAAGATGGCAACGACATCACGGCGATCGAGAACGCGATCAGGAACGCGCAGGCTGTGACCGATAAACCGAAACTGATTCGCATCAAGACGATCATCGGTTTTGGAATGCCGAAGCAGGGAACATCGAAAGCCCACTCAGATGCACCCGGCGACGATGCCGTGAAAGAAACGAAGCGTAATCTCGACTGGCCCGAGAACAAGAGTTTCTACATTCCGAAAGAGGTGCTGACGCATTTCCGAACGGCGGTGAAGCGCGGAGCCGAGCTCGAGAAAGATTGGGAAGCGGCGGTTAAAGATTATGCGAAGAAATTTCCGGGTCTTGGCAAGACGCTAAAGGAAACGCGGTCAAACCGTCTGCCGGAAGGCTGGGAGCAAGCCCTGCCCAAATTTGACGACGTCGAAGCGAAAGCGACGCGTGCCTACAGCGGTGATGTGATCAACGCGATCGCCGATACGATCCCTCAGATGATCGGCGGTTCTGGTGACCTGACACCGTCAAATAATACCTATATCAAGTCTTCGTCGAACTTCGAGGCCGGGCGCTATGCGAATCGCAACATCCATTTCGGAATTCGCGAGCACGCCATGGGCTCGACGATGAACGGCATGGCGCTCTACGGAAGCGTGATTCCTTTCGGCGGAACGTTCCAGACGTTTTCCGATTACATGCGCCCGGCTATTCGTCTCGCGGCTCTGTCGCACATACGAACGATCTTCGTATTCACACACGATTCGATCGGCCTTGGCGAAGACGGGCCGACGCATCAATCAGTCGAGCATCTCGCCGCATTGCGTGCGATCCCGAATCTCGCGCTCATCCGCCCATGCGACGCTCATGAGGTTCGCGAAGCATGGCGTGCGGCGCTGATGCGTGAAAACGCGCCGACGGCATTCGCGTTGTCACGGCAAAAGGTCGCGCTGATCGATCGCAAGGAATTCGCTGATGCCAGAGGATTGCACAAAGGCGCGTATGTCTTAGCCGAAGCCGAAAACAAATCTGGCCGCGCGGCGAATCCGAAACTCATCCTCATCGCGACTGGTTCCGAAGTCGGTCTCGCGATGCAGGCGCGCGAGAAACTAAATCGCGCCGGAACTCCGACGCGTGTCGTCTCGATGCCGTGCTGGGAATTCTTTGACGAGCAAACGGCGAAGTACAAAGAGACTGTGCTGCCGGCTCGTGTAAAGGCACGTCTCGCGATTGAGGCCGGTGTTTCGCTTGGCTGGGCGAAGTATGTTGGCGATGCAGGTGACACGCTCTGCGTCGATCGCTTCGGCGAGTCGGCACCTGCGGAGGATGTGTTTCGTGACTACGGTTTTACCGTCACGAATGTCATGAAGAAGGCGAAGAAGTTGATCTGATCTTCGCAGTGCTTGGCGAAAAGGAAAGCCCTTTGGAGCCTTCTTGAGCACCAAAGGTGCGACTGTAATGTAGCCAGGGCCGGGAGGCCCTGGTATTTGTGGTTAAATGATACTGGAGCCGCAACGCGGCGAAGTATTACCGCACCGCGTTGCGGCTCAACTTCAATTTCGGTGCACGAACAGAGCCTTCAGCCCTAGATTGCTCCGCACCTTGGTGCTTAAAAAGCCGACCTGCCAATCGAATGAACCGCAACGGAATAACACGATCATTGGAAGCACTCAGCCTAAACACACCGTGTCTCATCCTCGACATCGACCGCGTCCGGTGCAACGCGGCGCGGATGACGGAGATCGCTCATCGCAATAACGTTCGGCTTCGCCCGCATATCAAAACACACAAATGTATCGAGGTCGCGCGGATCCAAACCGTAGGACATGACGGCGCGATCACGGTCTCGACGCTCGCCGAGGCACGCGCATTCGCGAAGCACGGGTTCGACGACATCACTTACGCGGTCCCGATCGAGCGCGGAAAATTCGACGGCGCGATCGAACTGTTGCGATCCGGTGTGAAGCTCAATCTTCTGACCGACGATGCCGACACAGTAAAGGCCCTGGACGAGACGGCCGGCGATGCCGGCGCGAGCTTCGATGTTTTCGTGAAGATCGATTGCGGAACGCATCGGGTAGGCGTCGAACCGCAAACCGAAGAAGCCATCGAGATTCCTCGACTGATCTCTGACGCGTCGAACTTAAACTTCGCCGGCATTCTTACCCACGCCGGACATTCGTACGAAGCAAAAACGAAAGACGGAATTCTCGAGGCCGCGCGACACGAGCGCGATTCGATGGTCGAATTGGCGACGCGTATCGGACGGCAAGGTCTTGCGGTTCCGGCGGTAAGCATCGGCTCGACGCCGACGATGAGTTGTATCGATCATCTCGATGGCGTCGATGAGATACGCCCGGGCAATTACATTTTCTTTGACGCTTATCAGGCGACGCTCGGGAGCTGCTCTTTTGAAGATACGGCGCTCACCGTGCTCGCAGCCGTGATCCACAAAGGTAAGACACGTATGGTCATCGACGCCGGCGGCATCGCGCTTTCAAAAGATCGCGGACCGGTCGGTATCGATCCGGCGTGCGGCTATGGCGATGTACTCGATATCGAAGGAAGCAAAACCGGAATGCGCGTCGCGGGACTTTCGCAGGAGCATGGCGAGATCGAGGCGGGCGATAGTCCGATGTTCGAGAAATTCAAGGTTGGCGACCGCCTTCGGATTCTCGCAAATCATTCATGCCTGACCGCA
>JBDTSA010000056.1:0-8733 GCA_039931335.1 Acidobacteriota bacterium | reverse complement strand
CGCAGATGATCGAGCGTGAGATTTATGTAATTGAGCGGATTTCGTATTTCGTGTGCGATGGCGGATCCAAGGCGGCCGATAACGGCGCTCTTCTCGGCCTGTCGCAATTGCTCTTCGAGCTCCTTGCTTTTCTCCAACTCCGCGGTCATTTCGTTGAACTGCTTCGTGAGCTGCCCCATCTCGTCAGTTCTGCCGCGATCCGGCACACGAACCGAAAGATTTCCGTCGGCGACCTGCCGCGCGGCGGTCGAGAGGTCTGCGATCGGACGCGTGAATCTCCATACAAGAACGAATGTGACGAGGGTCGACAGCGAAAGAACGATAAGCGTGACGATCAAAGGCAATGCCGCGCGGCGGGCGGCCTCGCTCTTGTCGTTCCGCAGTAGAACCATGATGTACCAGCGGCCTTCACTTGTTGTCTCGATTGGGATCGCTCGAGCTTCGTCATCGTCCTCGCTCGCGGCGTTTTCATTCGGGAAGTGTTGAATGTCATCGCCAAGCCGCGCCCCTTCCTTTAGCGGAGGGAGCCCAGGGAGATCCGCGAGGTTCTTGTACACATTCTCGCCGTTCGGACCGGTCGTCGGTTGAAAATCCGGGTTGAGGCTGTCGCGAACTTGCCAGTTGTTATCGATAATTATGACGTCCTTGACTCGAGCCGCCGCCGCATCGTCGAAGTAGTTTTGACCTTCGCGTTTTATCAGCTCGTCCATGTATGCGCTCGAGCTGATGCTGTTCGAGCCGAGCGTGATTCCCGCGACGAGGGCCTTTGCCTGGGCATCGCGGAGCTCGTTGTTCTGTCGCTGCGTAAGTAGATTTAGGTAATACTGGACGCCGAGCGTCGCGACCAGCAAGAACGCCAGGATCAGCAGCAAACGGCCGCGGAATGTATTGAAAAAGTTCATCGAGTCGAAAACTTAAACACCTGCTTAATATTTCTTGCCATGCGGTATTTGGAATGTTATAGTCTGATTTAGCTATTTCGCAAACTCTTCGAGCAATCAATACAAAGGGTTCCAAACGTTCGAGAGTCTTCCCCGAAACTACAACAGAAAACTAGACTAGCTGAGGTAAACCATGAAGTTAATGTGTACCGAAAAGCGTCTCACATCGCTTTTTTCACCCTTCCTCCTGATCGCTCTCCTCTTCACAGTAAACCTTCACGCCCAATCAAAAAAATCATCCTCATCCAAGAAAGCCGTTGCTAAGAAGTCAGTCGCGCAGTCCAAAGATGCCCGCAAAGACAAGAAATCGGTCAGCCGCAAAGACACAAAGAAGGAACAGTTAGCTAAGAAGAAGGGAAAGGCCGATCCCCGAAAAGAGAAGGCGCTCGCCAAGTCGCGCGACAATCGCCGCGATGCGAAGAAGGACACACGCAAAGACAAACTTACGGCAAAAGAACTTCGCCGCGAAAGGCAACGCGACGCGAGAGACAAAAAGAATCCGAAGAATAAAGCTGAAGCTCGCCGCATAGAGGCCGAGCGTCGACGCGAAGCTGAGCAGCGTCGCCAGGCCGCGGTTGCCGAGCAGCGTCGTCGAGAGCAAGCCGCCCGCGAAGCTCGTGAAAGACGTCTCGCGTTTGAACGGGGCCTTGTCAATACTACGGTAGAAAATATTGCTAAAGACGATGCGTCCGGCGAGGACGTGAACGTTCGTCGGGCGGCGGTCAATGCACTCGCCGGCCACGCCGGGACCGTCGTCGTAATGGAAGCGAAGACCGGCAAGGTTCTCACGATCGTCAATCAGGACTGGGCGATCCGCGACAGTTTCAAGCCTTGCTCGACGATCAAGCTTGTCACCGGCGTGGGCGGGCTCAACGAGAACATCATCGATCGTGAAGGTCACATAACGAACAGCTCGATGCAGATGGATCTCGAGTATGCACTCGCGAAATCGAACAATGGTTACTTCCAGCGTGTCGGCGTCAACATGGGATCGGGCAAGATGATCCAGTACGCTAAAAGTCTTGGGCTCGGCGAAAAGACCGGGATCAATGCGGATGGCGAAACTCCCGGAAAACTGCCGTACGGAAACAACAACGCAAGGATCTATTCGCACGGCGACGATTTTGAGGTCACGCCACTGCAGCTGGCCGTCATGGTCTCGGCACTTTCGAACGGTGGTAAGAAGGTTGTTCCGCAGATCGCCCGTCCGCGAGTCGAACGAACGGCATTCACACCGCATATCCGCGAGAGCATCAACCTTCCGTTGCGAAGTGTCGAAGGCGTACTGCCGGGGATGATCGGCGCGGCTGAATTCGGGACCGCCCACCGTGGTGTCGATGCGTCGATGGGTGTTGCGGGCAAGACAGGCTCATGTATCACGAAAGGATCCTGGATCGGTCTGTTCGCTTCGGTGGCCCCGGTTGAAGATCCAAAGTATTCGGTGGTCGTGATCACCCGCGGGCAGAGCGAGCGAGGAAAATATGCCGCAGCGATCGCCGGCAAGGTCTATCAGGCACTCACCGGAAATATTAAACGCAATCGTGACATGCTCTATGCACGGCAGCTGAAAGTGAAGCCGGCCACGGAAAACCTGACGGCCGGCGAGGCGGACGAAGGCGAAGATGCGGACACCGCCGATAACGAACAGGACGTGCCGGCACCGATTATCGTTGGCTCGCAGCCAAGGATAACGATCGCAGCCGTCCCGCACTCTGAGCCGAAGAAGATGATCCAAAAGACGGCGCAGAGTAAGCCTGCCTTTGCTCCCGTCGTGATCGAATTCGACAAGAGCGGAGCCGAGAAAAAGGAACGCCCGCGAATAGTTAAGAACAAGTAAATCGACCGGTCTTTTCCGGTATTTCGTCCCAAAAAGCCGAAGCATTTTCCTTATGGTAAGTGTTTCGGCTTTTCTCGTTGATCTCGGAACGCTTTTCGCTTGACACAAAAGCGAGGTGTGCGTGATTATTTAGACTTCCGTATGCTTGGGTTTAGTTCGTGTTTTCATTGGAAATCGCGGTTGGATTTCGCCGGAAATATTTGCAACTTTTTTTTAGGGCGTTACATCTGATTTCACGCGAAACCCTCACGAAATCGTGGGTGTCGGCATTTTGAAAGATTTTGGATTTTGCAGTAGCTGGAGGATAGGCAAAGGTAATGAAAAAGATTTTTAGATTTTTAGGTACAGGAGTTTTATCGGCGGCGATCATCGCCGTCGGAGCTGTAGCCGGTTTTGGACAGGACGCACCCGCGGCGACAGCGAACGCGAATTGCGCCGACATCGACGGACACAACGCGCTCTATACGAAGTTTACAGGGGTATACGGGAAGAAAACGTTGCCGGAAATGGAGAGTGCGCTCTCCACTGGTAAGGAATATCTTGAAAAGTTCGGTTCGTGCGAAGCTTTTACGGAGCAGGTCGCGTTCGTGAAACCTCACGTCACCCGGCTTGAATCAGCCGTGAGGAGGACCAAGTTAGTTGCCCGTTATGACGCCTCTGTGAAGGCTGACGATCCGACTGAGATCGTAGCGGCGGGAAAGGATTTCCTTGCGCTTGAGCCGGACAACACAAACCTTTTAATGCCCATGGCGCTTTCCTCGAGCTATAAGTCGACGAAGGAAAATAATTTTAAGTACTCCGACGACGCAATTCGTTACGCGACAACCGCCCTTGGCAAGATCAAAGGTGGATGGGCCTTCACGAAGAAGGACGACAAGGGAGCTCCTGTCATTGGTGTCTTTCAATACACGTTCAGCAAGGACGCCGCGATAGGTGAGCTGACGTACGCACTTGCTTACAGTAATTACTACGGTAAGAAGGACAAGAAGACTGCACTGCCACTTTACTACGAGCTTTCGCAGTCTAGTTCTTACAAGAGTGATCCGAGAGTTTACGGCACGATTGGTGACTACTATATCGAAGAAGGAGCGCCGATCGGTGATGAGATCGCAAAGTTTATCGCGGATATCAAAGCAGCCACGGATGAGAAAGTTAAGGCCGATCTTGACGCGAAGGTAAAAGAGAAGATTGCGATGTTCAATGGCTACACGGAGCGCGCTCTCGATGCGTACAGTAGGGCCTACAACGTTGCGAAAGCAGGCCCTTATAAGGACAACCTGTACAAAGTAATGCAGGGACTTTACAAGCGTCGGTTCGACAAGGACATGGGGCTTGACGCTTTTGTCTCGACGACTCTTGTGAAGCCGTTCCCGAATCCGACAACGCCGGTGACGCCGGTCTCTGATCCGGAACCGACGACCACGACGGGTACTGCAGCTCCGACAACCGCGGCTCCGGCCTCGACAACGGCGGCAAAACCGGCAACAAAACCGATGTCGACGACGGTTACGACCAAAACTTCGGTAGCGAAGAAAGGAACGCGTCGGTAGTCCCAGACTGCAAAATCTAGAAATCGGCCGGATGCTGAGGTGAAAACCTGCATCCGGCTTTCTTTTTTACAGTCTTCTTCTTAAACTGAGTTTTCGCCATGAAGCTCTCAGACTTCGAGAAACTCATCGGATATACTTTCACAGACCCGGCACTCCTCGAGCGCGCTTTGACGCACCGATCGTGGGCTCACGAGAATCTGGCGGGGCGGAGCGACGATGAGATCCGCTCAGCCGAGAACGAATCGTTCGAGTTTCTTGGTGATTCGGTCCTTGGACTTGCGGTCGCCGAACAGCTCTTTAGAATGTACCCGGATGCTTCCGAGGGCGAGCTGACCCTGATGAAGCACCGTCTGGTAAGCACGGCGACACTCGCCCAAGCGGCGGAGGCGTTGAAGATCGGTGAGCATATTCGGATCGGCCGCGGCGAGGAAAAAACCGGTGGGCGGCAAAAGAGAGCAATACTCGCGGACGCGCTTGAGGCCGTCATCGCGGCTGTTTTTTTTGACAGCGGCTATATCGCGACACGATCGTTCGTCGCAAAGATCCTTGCCAGTGAGTTCCGCGGCGTGACTCCGGAAGGTTCGGCCGATTACAAGACGCTGCTTCAGGAGAAGCTTCAGGCCGCGCAATTGTCGGCACCGGTCTACTCGCTGCTAAAGACCGAGGGCCAGCCTCACGAGCGAACATTTTTTGTCGAGGCCGCATGGGACTCAGGTCGTGCCGAAGGTCGGGGAAGCTCGATCAAATCTGCTGAAATGATGGCCGCGAGCGAAGCATTGAAATCGCTCCAGTCCCAGCAAGCCGAATGGTCGAAACGTAAAGGCGACTAAGTACGTATTGTAAAAACACCAAAATATGAGCAACAACGAAGCAGAAGTAAAAGCCGAACCTGAACAAAAGCCGAAGGGACCGCCGAAATCGATCTTCCGAGAATACTTCGAATCGTTCGCCGTGACACTGGTCATGGCGATCTTCGGAATGACGTTTATCCTGCAGGCAGTCACGGTCCCGACCGGCTCGATGCAGAATACGATCCTTGTCGGTGATTATCTGCTGGTTAACAAATTCATATTTTCGCCGGGCGGCGGCTCGCTGCCGTTTCTGCCGCAGCGTGAAATTCAGCGCGGCGACATCATCGTCTTCAAATACCCTGGCAACCGAGTTAAGCTCGAGATGGATGCGTCGCGACGCCCGCCGATCAAACCGTACCAGTTGAACTACGTAAAACGCGTCATCGGATTGCCGGGTGAAACGGTTGAGTTCAAAAATAATCAGGTCTTCATCAACGGCGAGCTGCTGCCGGAACACCGGGTGATCGGAGATGCTGATGACGATCAGTCGGCACTGCAAACCCGCGAATTCGAAGATCGAAAGCCGGAAGACAAGTGGGATGTTTACTACGAGGACCGAACTATGGAGTGGGTCCGCCAGGGAAAGAATCTTCCGCGGAATAATTACGAATTCGCCGTGCCCACGAAAACGATGCAGGTGCCCGAGAACAATTTCTTTGTCATGGGCGACAGTCGCGACAACAGCGAAGATAGCCGCTATTGGGGGTTCGTTCCGCGCGAGCTTGTGATCGGACGTGCGATGTTCGTTTACTGGTCGTGCGACCGCGGAGCCTCGAATGGTGATTTCTTTGGCTGTATAACTAATCCGCGATTGAATCGCATCGGAAAATTCGTTGAATGAAAATTAACTTTAACGAAGAACTCGCCGGTGCTCTCCATTTCGAACGGCCGATCGTTGCGCTCGAGTCGACCGTCATCTCGCACGGCCTTCCTTATCCGAGAAATCTTGACACCGGGGTGCGTCTCGAGCAGGTCATTCGGGCAGGTGGCGCGATACCCGCGACGATCGCGGTTTTCGATGGCGAGATCTACGCCGGCCTTACGCACAAGCAGCTCGAGTTGCTGGCGACTGACAAGAATGTGCGCAAATTGTCTCGACGCGATCTTGCGATAGCTGTCGGGCGCAAATTAAATGGTGCGACCACGGTCGCAACGACATCGTTGATCGCTCATCAGGCGGGGATAAATGTTTTTGCGACCGGCGGCATCGGCGGGGTTCATCGCGGATACGCGGCGGACGTCTCGGCGGATCTACCCGAGCTGGCACGAACTCCGATCATCGTTGTCTGCTCCGGTGCGAAGGCGATCCTTGATCTTGCGGCAACGCGCGAGTGGCTGGAGACCAACGGCGTTGCGGTCCTCGGATGGAAGTGCGACAAGATGCCGGCGTTCTATTCCGCGAGCAGCGCTTTCGATGTCGACGAACGTGTGGACACGGCCGAAGACGTCTCGCGGATAGCCGACGCCCGGCGCGATCTAGGACTCAACTCCGCGCTTCTCGTAACCGTTCCGATCCCCGCGGAATATGAGATCGCATCATCTGAAGTCGAAACTCTCATCGCCGCTGCACTTGCGACGGCGGACGGCCAGGGCATCGTAGGAAAAAAGCTCACGCCGTTTCTGCTCAATGAGTTATCACAAAAGAGCGGCGGCAAGACCCTCGCCGCGAATGTTGCGCTCCTCGAGAACAACGCCCGCGTCGCGTCGGAGATCGCTGGTGCCCTGAACTTCTAGCTCGCCGCTCCCCGTTCCAATTTTACCTTTAGCGAATCCAAACGTTTTTGCGCTTCGGCCGTCTCGGTCGACCTCGGATACTTGCGGACGATCTCTCGCCAGCTCGCGCCGTTGTAATGGAAAGTGCGAGTCGACGGATTGAACAGAAACGTCACCCCCAGCCGACGGTAGCGGTCGAGCATGTTGAAGTTTAGATAGTAGCTGTGCAAAGGCGCACCTGACGCGGCGATTTCTCGACGGCTCAAACGCGAGCCGGCATCGCGTGAAAGCTTGGCCGCCGCATCCTCGAGCAGGTCGCCGTACAGCAAGAGTATTGGCGGACGGAATTGTGACGCCGGATACATTTCGAGAAAAACCGAAGTGAGCTCGATCTGCTCGAACCCGTCCGCGGCCTGCACGAGCCGCGCCAGACGCTCTTCGTCGCTGGCGCGAAACTTGCCGAAGACGGAGTCCGACTGCAGCCAACCGAAGTGTGCGGGTGGGGCTGAGACTTTGTAAAACCTCACGCCGTCAGCCTCGCTCGACCCGAGGATCTGAACACGCCGGCCGCGCCGGATTCGCTGGATCGGATCGGCAAACAGGCTCGGCTTCGTCCGCAGAACCGACAGTCTTTCGTCGATCACGACGGCAGTGTTTCCGATCTCGGATCTTTTGGCGTTTGCCGGTTTGCGCTTTTGCGCGGAGGTTGAAATTGAGCACACGAATACCAGGGCAAGAGATAGTGGAAGAATTGGGAGTTTCATATGTTTATTTTTAGTCTATGGGATTTTCTTTATCGACTTATCGATCTTGTCGCGCATTCCGGTGTGATGAAAATGGCAGATCGCCATTGCCAGGGCGTCGGCCGCATCGTGCGGTGTCGGCACCGTTTTCATTCGGAGCAAAATTTTTACCATCTCTTGCACCTGATGCTTCTGCGCATTTCCGTAGCCGACGACGGTTTGCTTGATCAGCCGCGGCGCGTATTCCGCGATAGCGAGCCCACGCTGTTCGGCTAACAAAAGCAAAACGCCCCTGATCTGACCGAGTTTGATCGCGACACCGGCGTTGACCGCGTAGAATGCTTCTTCGATCGAAACAACGTCCGGCTCGAAACTATCGATCACCGACGACACGCCGTCGTAAATATTGGCGAGCCGTTTTGCAAAAGCGTCACGCGGATTTGATTTGACGACGCCGAAATCGACGGCTGCGTATTTTAGGCCGCTTCCTTCGACGATTCCCCAGCCGAGCGTTTCGCTGCCCGGGTCGATACCTAAAACGCGCATGTTGAATTGAGCCGGAACGCCATCAAGATAACCGAAGTATTTTCCGAAATGCAAGCCGTGTCTTCCCGGGTGAATATAATTTGTAAAACCTCTTCATAACCATTATGATTTTCTCGTTGCACAGAGACTCTAAGATCAAATAATGAACGCCCGCCTTGTCGATAGCCCACCAAAAGATTCCGTCCGAATTCTGCTAAACGAAATTATAGATTACGCAGGCCTGTTTCCGCCTTCGCAGCTGTCGATGTCGGAAGCGGTGCTGAATTACGCGACCTACCGGCACAGCAATTATGGCTGGATGCTCGGACGATTCGTATTGCCGGTATCGCGGCTTGACGAGTTTTATGAAAGTGCGCTCGAGTTTCTACCGAGGGGACGCGAAAGGGCGTGGCGTTTGAGCGTTCTTGCCGGCGAAGACGTTTCGCAGACGATCCGCACCATCAACGAGTTTAATCGAAAGCACTCGGACCGTGTTGTGGCCGACGTTCTCGAAGTGAAAGCCGCGACAGTCTCGAAGATCGAGAACACCATGACGTTGCTGCCGAAATTGAT
>JBDTSA010000055.1:0-8765 GCA_039931335.1 Acidobacteriota bacterium | reverse complement strand
CAGGGCGCAGCCCGGTCCGTCTTCCTTTCCCAGGCAAGACTTTAGCGGGCAGCCACAGTTGCTGCCCCTACAATCCTTTTAGGGATTAGCAATTAGCAATTAGCAATAAGTAGTAATTGGCAGGCAGAAGGCAGAAGGCGGAGAAGACTCTCCCGTCTCCCGTCTCCCGTCTCTCGTCCCTAAAGACTGGCCAACTCCGCGACTAGCATTTCGATCTGCACCCGCGCGCCTTGCGGACCGCTGCCGCCGATCGATGTCTTTATCGCAAGATCGGTTTCCGCCAGCCGCCGGATCGCCCGCGAGAGTTTCTTCCCGTCGGTCCGCCGAGCGGTCGCGAGAAACGGCTCCTGATCGCTATAACGAAGTTTCGCGATCCGCGCGACATCTCCGCGATCGAATCCCTGCGACATAGCCTCCTTGGCCATCAGCAGACGTCGAACGTTGTACGAGATCAGGCCGATCAGCGCGAGCGGTTCGCTTCCGTCATCGAGGATCTTGTTCAGCGTCTTCAGCGCCTCGCGTTTCCGACCGGCGAACAAGTGATCGGTGAGATCGAAATTCGATACTTCGCGTGAATTCGCGACGAGTAGTACGATCAGATCCGTCGAGATCATCCTCTCGGGGAGCGCAGCCGTTGAAAGCTTTTCGATCTCGGCCGTCAGACGTCTAACGTCCGGCCCAACTAGTGCGACGAGCTGCCGCAATCCGCGTTCGTCGATCTCGGAGCCTGCATCCCTGATCTTACCGCCCGCCCACTTCGTGAGCTCCGCGTCCTTTAATTCAGTAAACTCGACCGCCGTCGCATGATCCGTCAGGAGCTTCGCCATCTTGCGGCGCTTGTCGAATTCTTCCGCGACAAAGATCACGACGGAAGACTCGACCGGACGCTTCAGGAATGCGTCGAGCGCAGCTTCGTCGTCTTCGCGGAGCGTATCTCGGGCTGCCGTCGACGAAACACGGACGTCCGTGACAAGGATCACGCGTCGGCTTGCCATCATTGGCAGTTGTTCTGCTGCGGCGAGCGCGTTACGCAGATTGCCATCGGAATTCAGACTGAAGACGGTCTCGTTGAAATCGCGCGCCTCGCCTGCGGTGAAGCTCAAGTCACAGATAGTTTTTACTGCGAGATCACGGAGGTAAGATTCGGCGCCGAAAAGAACATAGACCGGCGAGAACTCGCGTCGCCGCAGGCTGTGTCGCAGATCTTCGCGAGAGAGAATTGCCATCGCTACTTTTTCTCTTCCTTAACGCCGAGGCCGTTGATTATCGCCGACACAACGGCCTCTGAAAATGTTCGGGCGATGCGCTCGACGGCGGGGTCTTCTTCATTAAAGAACGAACGCGGATCCTCCGAAAATTCGAACGAATCGCGAAAGATAAAATTCTGATTGTCGTAGAGGATCTTGTCTTCTTTAAGATCGCGAATGGTCACCGCTGCGATGATCGTGATCTCGTAAACGCGGGCACGGCCTTCGCGATCGAGCAGTACGCCGGAGAAACTAAAATCCCGGATCGTGCCTTCGACAACCGCGTCGGCTCCGTGAATCGAACCCTGGACTTGAAGGCCATTGCCCCGACGGATGATCTCGCGGGATACGGCTTCGGTAAATCGCGACCCGACGCGATATCGAAGCCCCCGCGCCTCGGTCTGGAAAGCAGGTACCGCGATCTTCCTGATATTCTTTGGCAAGCCTGAGTTGGTAACCGGTTTGTAGCACTCGGTGAAACCGGCCGCGAAGAAAAGCGTGACGAGTAATGCTGTGAATCGAACGAACTTCATAGCTTCTGTTTAGAGTGCGCGATTCATCGCGTTCTCGGTTGAAGAATACGCGATGAACCGCGCACTCTAAAACCTCATATCTGTCCCTTTACAGCTTCGACGATCCTTATCATCTCGGAAGTTTCCTTAACATCATGCACTCGCATGATCTTCGCACCGTTCCAGATCGCAATGGCCGCCGTCGCGAGCGATCCGCTCAATCTCTCACGCACCGGAGCACCCTTCAATAATTTCCCGATAAAAGATTTTCGGGAAGTTCCGGCCAACATTGGATAGTCTGGAAACTCTGCCGTGAGTTTATCAAGTTTGGCAAGCAATTCTAAATTCTGCTCCTGCGTTTTGCCGAACCCGATCCCGATGTCGAGCGCGATGTTCTCTTCGCACACACCCGCACTCTGCGCTTTCGCGATCGCCGCGCGAAACCCCTCGGCCACATCCGCCATTATGTCGGGAACCGGCGGCTGAGAATGCATAGCTTCAAAGTCGCCGCGTGAATGCATCAACACAAGCCCAGTCTTGTGAGTTGCCGCGACATCGGCGATCTTCGGATCGAATCGAAGCCCCGAGATATCATTTACGATCTCGGCCCCGGCAATGACGGCACTTGCGGCTACTTCTGATTTACTGGTATCGATCGAGATCGGAATGTCAAAACGCTTCGCTATCTCTTCGGTCACCGGCACGACGCGGCGGATTTCGTCGTCAACCGAAACACGCGAGCTGCCGGGTCGAGTCGATTCGCCGCCTATGTCGATGATATCCGCGCCCTCGGCGATGAATTTCTCAGCTTGCCGAAGCGCATCGTCGACGCCGCCGATCATTCCACCGTCCGAGAAACTGTCGGGTGTGACATTGAGGATCGCCATGACAAGCGGGCGGTCGAGAATAAGTGTGCGCTTCGACGTGTTCCAGATCACGAGTTAAATATTAGCCGATTACCGTCTGCTACAGAGCCACTGGCAGTGCATAAATAAAAAGGGATGATGGCTAGCGCCTTCATCCCTCATCCTTCATCCTGTTGCCTTCGCTCTACGCCGTTGCCGGATTGTTCGGCGTGATCGGCGGAAGTATCGGCTTCTTGAACCGGCTCTTCTTCTCTTCGGTTTCCGGTGTACCATCGTCGTCCTTCGCGGCAGATGCAGGGTCAGCGCCGTCGATCGGCAGACCCGCGATCACACGACGCATCTGCGCACTGTCGAGCGATTCGTGCTCGAGTAGTGCGTCGACGAGACGCTCCATCGATTCGCGATTTTCTTCGAGGATCTTCGTCGCACGAACATATTGCTCCGAGACGATCCGCTTGACTTCGAGGTCGATCTTGATCGCCGTGTCTTCAGAGAAGTCACGGTGCTGGGCGATCTCGCGGCCGAGAAAGATCTGCTCTTCCTTCTTGCCGAAAGCGAGCGGCCCGAGATCCGACATGCCGTATTGGCAAACCATCGCCCGTGCAAGCTCCGTCGCTTTCTCAATGTCGTTCGAAGCACCAGTTGTCACGCGGCCGATGAACAACTCTTCGGCGATACGTCCGCCCATTGAGTTTGCGATCATCGCTTCGAGCTCTTCCTTCGTCCGCCCAAGAACATCATGTTCGGGCAAGAAGAAAGTCACGCCGAGCGCGCGGCCACGAGGAACGATGGTCACCTTGTGCACAGGGTCGCTTTCCGGAATGTTCATTCCGACAAGCGCGTGTCCAGCTTCATGGATCGCTGTCAAGCGTTTCTCCTTATCGGAGATCACCATCGAACGACGCTCAGGCCCCATGAGAACCTTGTCCTTTGCAAACTCGAGATCGTTCAGCGTCACGACCTTCTTGTTCTGCCGTGCAGCGATCAACGCAGCTTCATTCACAAGGTTCGCAAGATCAGCACCGGTGAAGCCGGGTGTTCCGCGGGCGATGATGTTGATTTCGACACCTTCGTCGAGCGGGATCTTACGGGTGTGAACTTTCAGAATACCTTCACGGCCGCGAACGTCCGGATACGAAACGACCACTTGTCGATCAAATCTCCCGGGACGAAGGAGCGCCGGATCGAGAACATCGGGCCTGTTGGTCGAAGCCATCAGGATGACGCCGTCGTTCGATTCGAAACCATCCATCTCGACGAGAAGCTGGTTCAATGTCTGCTCACGCTCATCGTGTCCACCGCCGAGTCCGGCTCCACGGTGACGACCGACAGCGTCGATCTCATCGATGAAGATGATGCAAGGTGCATTCTTCTTGCCCTGTTCGAAGAGATCGCGGACGCGGCTCGCACCGACGCCGACGAACATTTCGACAAAGTCCGAACCTGAGATCGAAAAGAAAGGAACGTTCGCCTCACCTGCGACAGCTTTCGCCAGCAACGTTTTACCTGTTCCCGGGGGGCCCATCATCAGAACGCCCTTCGGGATCTTGCCGCCAAGCTTTTGAAACTTCTGCGGGTCTTTAAGAAATTCGATTATTTCCTGCAGCTCTTCCTTCGGCTCATCGACACCGGCGACGTCCTTGAACGTAACGCGTTTTTGCTGGTTGTTTAGAAGCTTCGCTTTTGATTTACCAAAGCTCAATGCCTTATTCCCGCCCGCCTGCATTTGACGAAGCGTGAACGCGAGGAATCCGATAAGGAGAAGGAACGGCAGCGCCTGGATAAGGATCAGCCACCCGAGTCCGCTCGAAGCTTCCTCTTCGTTCGTCAAGATCTTGGAACTCGGATTCGCCTTATTAAACTCGTTAACGGTATTCGTCAGCAGCTCGCGTGTCGGATCGCTTCCGATCCTGGTCACGAACTTGTTGCCGCTCATGTCGGTAAACTCGACAGCCGATTGTTTGAATAAGGCCTCTTTAAACTCCTTGTTCTCGATCCTCGTGACCGCCATGTCGATGCTCAGGTCCTGAGACACCTTGGTCTGCCTGCTCTGAAGAAACCAAACGAACGACAGCGCGCCGGAGATTATCACCAACCACAACAGAACCTGTTTTGCTTTAGAACTCAATTTATAGCCTCCAAAATCAACTTTCACCCACGAAAGCTCATTGCCAAAGCGTTTGGATGAATGTTCCCGAACCGGAGTTGTTCCCGTAAATCACGGCCCAAAGTCCACCGGGACACCAATCGTCGATTGTAGTTCCCGAACGGTCATTTTTCAACCTTAATATTCGTGAAGCGGAGCGATCCCGCCTCCTTCACGACCCGTCCGCCGCCCGGTAGTTCAACCGTTTTGCCGCTCTTCGGGCTCAGGATCAAACGCTCGATGGCTTCGATATGTTTCAGTTGCAAAGAGCGGAGGTTTCCTCGCTTTGCCCGCAGCCAGGAGCGCAGTGTAGCGTACAGATCGAGGCTTTCCTGAGCTTTCAGGCCTTTTATGGAGAGTTTCCCGCTCGCGTCGCCGGTGAAGTCCGAGGTCGCCAGATCGGACGATCGCTGCATGAGGTCTGCGGTTCGGGCCAGCGTCTCGATGATCCGCGGATTCATCTCGGCGAGCCGGGGAAGGATGTCTCGTCGAATCCGCACGCGGCTGTATCTTTCGTCTTCGTTCATCAGATCGGTCCGATATTCGGTTTCGTTGTGACGGCAAAACTCCTCCGTATCCGACCGGGTCGCCCACGAGAGCAACGGGCGAACCAGAAGCATGCCTTCCTCCAGCTCTCTCACGTGCCTCATTCCGGCGAGGCCAGCCAGCCCGCTTCCCCGGATCAAGTTGAACAGAAGCGTTTCGGCCTGATCGTTTTGCGTGTGGGCGACAAGAACGGCTAGAGCGTCATTCTCGCTCGCGATCCTGGTTAGAAATTTATAGCGGGCGTTTCGGGCAGCTTGCTCTAGATTGCCTCTCTTCGCAGGCGAAGCTGACCCGACGACGAATTCGAAGCCGAGACGCTCGGCATGTTCCTTTACGAATCGTTCGTCCTCGTCACTGTCGCTTCCGCGAAGCCCGTGATTGAAATGCACGACGATCACTCGATGCGCCAACTTCTTTCGTTCAGCAAGGTCGTGGACCGCGAGGAGCAAGCTCATCGAATCCGCGCCGCCCGAGACGGCAACGACAACTATCTCATCCGCAAAAGGCAGATCGAGCTTTCGCCATTCGGTGATCAGGCTGCGGACAAATTTGTGCATGCGATCAGGATGTTAGCCGTTTCGACCGGCGGGATGCTGCTTTCCTTTTTCGAGAGATCGACGTGCGGCGGCGAGCGCTTCGTTTGCACGCTCACGAGATGTGCCCCCGATCCGAGATTTCGAGTCGATCGTCGCTTCAAGACCGAGCGCGTCGAGGACGTCACCATCTATCGCACTCGAAAACTGTCTAAACTGCTCAAGGGTAAGTTCATTCAATTCGCGCCCATGTTCCGATGCGAAGAGCACGGCCTTGCCGACCGTGTCGTGTGCGGTGCGAAACGGGATTCCTTTCTTAACCAAATAGTCGGCAAGCTCGGTAGCATTCAGAAATCCACGCGAAGCCGCAGCGCGCGTGCGCACTTCATTCACCGTCAGATTCTCGAGCACGATCGCCCCGACGCGCAGACTTGAAAGCAGCGTGTCGACGGTGTCGAAGACGGCTTCTTTGTCTTCCTGCATGTCCTTGTTGTAGGCGAGGGGCAAACCCTTCATCGTCGCCAGCAGCGCTGCATGATGTCCGAAAACACGTCCCGCCTTGCCACGGATAAGTTCGAGCGCGTCGGGATTTTTCTTTTGCGGCATAAGGCTCGATCCGGTCGAGACCGCATCGCTCAACGTGACGAATCCAAATTCGGTCGAGCAGTACAGGATCAAGTCTTCGGCCATTCGCGAGAGATGGACCATCATCAGCGAACACGCTCCGACAAACTCGACGGCAAAGTCGCGATCCGAAACTGCGTCCAGACTGTTCCGTGAGACACCTTCGAAACCCAATTCCCTTGCCACCGCCTCGCGATCGATCGGAAAGCTCGTCCCGGCAAGCGCTGCCGACCCGAGTGGCATTACATTGACCCGTCTGCGCACGTCAACGAGTCGCTCACGATCGCGCGCGAACATTTCGAAGTAAGCGAGACACCAGTGCGGCCAGAGTATCGGCTGCGCTCGCTGTAGATGCGTGTACCCCGGAAGGATCGCTGCCGCATGTCGGTCGGCAACACTCAGCAAGCTCGTTTGCAGCCCGACGACGGTTTCCGTTATCGCGTCGAGCTGCTCGCGCAGCCAGATCCGAAATGCTGTGGCGACCTGGTCGTTTCGGCTTCGGCCCGTGTGCAGCTTCTTTCCCGATTCGCCGATAAGCTCGACGAGATTTGCTTCGATAAACGAATGAACGTCCTCAGCATCGCCCTCGAGAAATGAGGCGTCGCTTTCCGATCTCTCTAAAAGAGTTTTCAGCGCCTTTCGGATGTCCAAGCTCTCATCGGCAGTCAGAACGGCTGCGTTCTGGAGGCCGTTCGCGTGCGCGATGCTCGCCTGCACGTCCGCTGCGAACAAACGCCGGTCGAATCGGAACGAGTTATTAAACTCGGCGAATGTCACGTCCGGTGCTTCCGTAAACCGACCGCCCCAAAGATTTTTCGTATCCGTCATCTACTTAGATCCAACGCTTAAATCTCGCGAAAATTGTAAGTGCGATAGCCACCGCCGCGAGCCCCGCAACAGTCATCCAAAATCCATTCGCTGCATCAAAAATATCAGCCTTGAAATTCATGCCGAGTATGCCCGCGATGACCGCAAGCGAACCAGTTAGCAGCGTCAGAAACGTCAGACGCTGCACAAGCGTATTTGTTGTCTGCGCCGATTTTGTCGCGTATAGCTCGAAGACGCCCAGCACGGTTTCCCTTGCCCTCTCGATCGCATCGACTGCATTCTCGAAATGGTCGTTCAGGCTCTTATATTCCTCAACCGAACCTGATTCGGCGATCTGCCGAAAGTCTGTCCGCGACATTGCGTAGAAGACATCGCGATGCGGTATTAACCAGCGCCGCAGGTCGGAAACATGACGACGTAGCTTCACCATCTCGGACAGAAGCTGATTAGAATCCATTTCAGTCTCGAGAATATTCTCGTCGAACTTGTCGACGCGCCGTTCAATTTCTTCCATCGCTTTGAAGTACGAAACAATGTGAAGATCCAGCAGTGTCGCCAGAAAGCTTTCCGCGTCGAGCTCGCCGAGATTCGTTTCGCCTTTTTCCCTCTTTCGAAAGTCGTCAAAGTATTCGACATCACCATCATGCACCGTCACGACAAAGTTTCGGCCGACAATATAGTCGATGACGAGGGCTTTTGGGTTAGAGTCCTTCTCCATACGCACAGAGTTGATGCTGAAGCGAAAAAATGTCCCGTAATTCTCAATCCGCGGTCGATCTTCTTTTCGAATCACTGAGTGAATCGGTACGCCCTCCAAGTGGATTGCCGCCGCAACGCGTCGGATCGTTTCCTCGTGACGCTCGGAAACGTTGATCCACAGAAGCTGCTTTGCTTTTAATTTGCGGATGTCAACATCCTCGGGGCTCACTTCCTCGTCCGCACCTGCCGCGTCATATAGATACGCTTTGATATCCAAAATCCCAGCCTCCGACTATTTGATCTAAGACTTCTAAATTATACTCGACTGTTAGTTTACACTTAGCCCCGGTTTTTGCGGGGTCGCGAAACGGATGAAGAAGATCAACAAGATAATTTTGGCGTATTCCGGCGGGCTCGACACATCGGCGATGCTGCTCTGGTTAAAAGAAACTTACGGCTGCGAGGTCGTGTGCTATTGCGCGGATGTCGGCCAAGGCGATGAGTTGAGCGGGCTCGAGGAAAAAGCGAAAGCGACGGGTGCGTCAAAGCTCTACGTCGAAGATCTTCGCGAAGAGTTTGTAAAGGATTTTGTTTGGACGGCGGTCAAGGCGAATGCTCTTTATGAGGGCGTCTATCTTCTCGGGACATCTCTCGCACGCCCGGTGATCGCGAAGCGTCAGATCGAGATCGCACAGAAAGAGGGTGCCGACGCCGTCGCACACGGAGCCACGGGCAAGGGCAATGACCAGGTACGATTCGAACTT
>JBDTSA010000054.1:0-8782 GCA_039931335.1 Acidobacteriota bacterium | reverse complement strand
GGCGGCGGGGATCTCGGTCATCGCGGCCGCGTCGCTTGCAGTCGGATTCGGCCTAAATGGCCAGGCGAATGAGTTGCTTCTGGTTACCATCTTTATCGGAGCGCTTCTCGGTTTTCTGGTATTCAACTTTAACCCTGCGTCGATCTTCATGGGTGATTGCGGATCGATGTTCGTCGGCTTCCTGTTGGCAAGCTCGGTGCTCATGGGCCAGGCGGGCGGGCGTTCGCGAGGTATATTCTCGATCCTTGCCGTCCCGATTCTGATCCTGTTCGTGCCGATATTCGACACGACGCTCGTCACCGTCATCAGAAAGCTGTGGGGGCGAAAGGCCTCGCAGGGAGGACGCGACCATACGTCGCACCGGTTGGTCGCGCTTGGGCTGTCTGAACGCGCGGCGGTGCTCATGATCTACAGCTTTGCCATCGCCGCCGGGCTGATATCGCTGCTCGTATCACGGCTGGGTACGATCCAGAGTCTGGCGTTGATCGGTCTATTTACCGTCGCACTCGCGATAATCGGCGTATACCTCTCGAAGGTGAAAGTGTACGACGAGCGTGAGGAGGAACTTGCAAAGCAGAACAATGCGGCTTTTGCATTCCTCATCAACGTATCTTACAAGCGGCGTATTTTCGAAGTCTTCCTCGACGCGTTTTTGATAACGTTCTCTTACTACGCGGCCTACACTTTACTGTTCGGCCCAGTGGAGAACACGAGCAATTGGCAACTGTTTATCAGAACTGTACCGCTGCTCGTCATCCTAAAGCTTTTCGCTTTTCTGGTTGCCGGCGTTTACCGCGGCATCTGGCGGTATACGAGCGTCGGTGACTTCATCACGTTTACCAAGGGCGTCATTATCGGCTCAGCGATGAGCGTCGTGGCAGTACTTTTGCTATATCGCTTCGAAAATTTTTCGAGAAAAGTCTTTGTCTTGGATGGAATCATTCTTTTTATTCTGCTTGTCGGCAGCCGGATGGCCTTTCGTCTGATCCGGGAATTCCTGCCGCATTCGGTTTTAACGGACGGCATCCGAGTTTTGATATACGGTGCCGGCGATGGCGGCCAAATGGTCCTGCGAGAGCTGCGAAATAATTCCGGCTGGAATTATCAGCCAGTCGGATTCATCGACGATGATCCGCATAAGAAAGGTAAAGTAATAAATGGACTTCAGGTCTTCGACGCGGACGGTTCGATCGTCGATATTTGCCGGGACAAATCGGTACAGGAAATTCTTATCTCGTCGGAAAAAATTTCCATCGATGTGCTAAACAGGCTTCGTGAGATTTGCCGGAAAGAAGATATCGCCCTAAAACGGGCACAGATGAAAATAGAGCCGGTCGATTTTGAATAACCCCATAGTGCCGACGAAATCCCTGAAAATTGATACTGTCTGGAAAAAGGCGATCCTCGTTGTCGTTGGCGGCCTATGCGTTATCGCATCGTGGGCTTTTACAAAATGGGGAATGGCGAGCTCTGCAGCTGTTCGGGCCGAAGATGCGGATGTCGCCCGCTTTCTGACCGAGCTCGCGCCCGCCGATCCACAGACACACTATTCCGCGGCCGTCCTGCTTGAGAAAAGTTTCGAGCAAAGCGATATTGCGCGATCGCTGAACGAGTTTGAAATTGCGGCCGGGCTCGCTCCGGAGAACTTTCTGTACTGGCTCGACCTTGGCCGGGCCCGCGAACGGAGCGGTGATTCCGCCGGTGCCGAGCGAGCGCTGCGCAAAGCGCTCGATATGGCGCCGAACTACGCGCGAGTGCAATGGGCGCTCGGCAACACGCTGCTCAGGCAGGGCCGGACTGACGAGGCGTTTGCCGAGATCAAGAAAGCGGTTGCGGGTGACCCGGCGTCATTCGCGAATCCGGCCGCCGTAACAGCGTGGCAGTTCTTTGACAGCGATGTCGCCGCGATCCGGCGGGCCGTCAGCGGTTCTATCGAGTTCGACGGAGCGCTCGCCGGTTTACTGCTCCGTGAAAAACGCATCGATGAGGCGATGGAATTGTGGAACAGCCTGCCCGTCGACGAACGTAGAACGTCGCTCGCGCAGATCGGAACGAGCATTGTCGAAAATCTGCTCGCCGAGAAAAGATTTCGCGACGCCAGCATCATTGCGTCCGGCCTTTCGAACAACGGTGATGCAAAAATTGGAGAGGTCACGAACGGCGGATTTGAGACGGCGGTGAAACCTTCCGGCGCCGGGCCGTTCGAATGGTCGATAGCGGAGGGGCTCCAGCCCCAGATCGTCCTGAGCAACGGACAGAAACGCGGCGGGAGCAATAGCCTTCTAATCATTTTCAACTCTGGTGATGCGAAAGCATTTCGAACCGTGTCGCAGCTCATCGCCGTTCAGCCGAACACAACCTACGACCTCGATATTTTTTACCGAGCCGATCTCAAGACATCGGCCGCTTTCAAGTGGGAGGTCGTCGATGCCGCCAGCTCGACGCAGATCGCGGTGTCGGACGCCATCGCGACCACATCCGAGTGGGCACCGCTCCATATCAAATTCAAAACTTCAACAAGCGATGGGATTATCCTTCGGCTTCTCCGCGACAACTGTGGTCAGATCTGTCCTGTCACAGGGAGCATCGGATTCGACGACTTTTCGCTGCGAAGCGCAGGTGGCCGATGACAGAGAGCAACCATCACTCGGATCACCAAACGTCCCGCCTCGCACAGGCAATAGTCGTTTTTGTGTGTGCCATTCCTGTCATCGCGACGCTCGCTTTCGGAGCCGTTGACTCGTGGACGATGGGGTTGCTCTCCGTCCTTGTTGCTATCGTCGCCATCTTGTGGCTGATCGACGCCGGCTTTACGGGGGACTTCCGCTACAGCCCGAGCAAGCTGCAGATCCCGGTCATGGCCTTGATACTTATCGGGTGCGTTCAACTATTGCCCTTCGCTTCCAGAGAGACAGAAGGTTTGCTGAGTGCACCGCTCATGATGCAGACGCTTTCGATAGATCCGTACGCGACGCGTTTCTTTCTGATCCGGTTGGTTATTTGCTTCGTATTCTTCGCGGCTGCACTGGCGTATATCCCGGGCGCGAGCAGACAGACAAAGATCGCCGCCATCGTAGTAACATTCGGAACACTGATCGCTTTCTTCGGGATCTTGCAGCGGCTGGCGATGCCCGAAGCCATCTACGGCTTGCGCCCGACACCGCAGGCGATCCCTTTTGGCCCATTCGTAAATCAACATCACTTCGCGGCGCTGATGGAGATGACGTCAGGCGTCGCCCTCGGCTTGCTATTCGGCAACGGCGCATCGCGCGAGCGTAAGCTGCTACTCGGCCTTGCCGCCGGGATTATGGGTATGGCCATCGTTTTCACGGGTTCGCGCGGCGGCGTGATCAGTTATCTTGGCGTAGTTGCTTTTGCCGCGGTTGCGAGCTTTGCCATCGGAGCTGATTCGAGGTCACAAGGTGACAGCGATTCGCGCAGCCGGAGCCGCAGGAATCTGCTTGTCGCAAGCGCGGCAGGCGGCCTAGTCCTGCTCGTGCTCGGGAGTGTGTTATTTCTCGGTGGAGAGGCGTCGTTGCTTCGTGGGATCGGCCTCGAGCAAACGCAAGCAGATGTGACGAGCGGTCGAGGCCACTTTTGGCAGATCGCCTGGCAGATATTTTTGGCGCATCCGATCCTCGGAGCCGGATTTGACGCGTTCGGTGCTGCGTTCACACGCTACGATAGCTGGAGCGGCCTATACCGTGTCGAGCAGGCGCATAACGATTACCTGCAGATCTTAGCCGATGGCGGCATTCTCAGTCTCGGGGCTGTTCTAGCTTTTATTATTGTCCTCGTGCGAGACGGATTCGCGGCTATCAGCCGGCGAACGGTTGATATCCGTCGCAGCGTTTCGACGGGTGCCTTGGCTGGGTGCTTTGGGATCTTGGTACATAGCTTCTTCGACTTTCCGCTACGGACGCCGGCGAATGCATTTTTCTTTTTGCTGCTTGTCGTGCTCGCTGTAGGACACAGCTTGCCAAAACGATCTCACACTAACTAGCGGACAGTGACGATCACATCCTTCTTCCCGCACGGAGCCGCAAAGGTCACTTGATAGATACCGATCGCTGAGCTAATCGATTTGATAATGTAGAAACGCCTGTCGTCGACCCCCCCGATCTCGGGTTCGAGTGTTAACTCGACATCCTTCGAGCTGCTCGAGATCGCCGTCAGGGCCTTGATGTCGCCGGGTGCATCTACGCTAACCAGAATCCCGACACTGCCGCCGCTATTTATCAACGAAACATTTTCCTGACTGACGCCGACGGTGCACGGAGGAATCTCGTCGAGCTTCACCTCCTGGCCATCGATCAGTCGGGGCCGCGATGCTCCGGCGGTAAGCGAACCGTCGTCGGATTTCTTATCTGAACCTGCCGCCTTTGTATGATCAGGCGCCGGCTCTTTTTTTTCCGCCGCACTTTCGTCGGGAGATTTGCGAGAACGGTTATTTGGTACCGTAATGATTATCGGCTCAAAGAGAGGCTTAGTTTCCTTCGCCTTGGAGTTGTTGGCCGTGGACTGCTCGGTCGTTGCCGGCTTCTCAATCGGCGGAGCGGAACTGGTTTGCGCTTGTGCGTCAGGTTCGATTTTCGTCTTCGTCACCTTTGTTTCAGTTAACGGTTTGGGCTCCGGGTTCGTCACTTGCCGCTGGACATCGTCCGCGACCGGCTTCGACGGCGGATCGTTCTCGACCGGTTTTGTGTTCACCGGAACTCCAGTCTTAGTATCGGACGTCTTATCGACTGTCGGAGCTTCGGTTTTCGGAGTCTCATCCGGTTTCACCTCGGGAGCTTTTGGCAGATCCGGCACCGCTTCAGATACTGCCGGCGTTGGTAAAGCGTTTGCCGACGGAGTTTCGTTCGTCGTAGTCGTTGCCGGTGCATCGACAGTCTGCTCCGGCGTCGCGGTCGGGCGGATCTCGGTTATCGCCGGCGTGACGGCGACCCGATCGCGGCCGATCTTTTCCTCGAGCCCGTCGGTGCTGCCATTGAGTTTCTTGTAGAGTGCTTCGACAACGGTGTACTTCGCAAAATCAGGCTTATCCGTTTTGTAGCTCTCGATGTACGAGTTGAGAGCTTCGGACTCCTTGCCATCCGCGGCGAGCGCCGCGCCGAGCCGCCACATGCTCGAGCGCCACCACGCACTCTTCTCCGGCATCACGCTTATCGAGCGCCGGAGCCGCACGATCGCGTCGGGAAAATTGTTTTGCTGGTACAAAGCCCATCCGGCGATCTCTTCTATTCGTCCACGCATGATCGCCGAGAGAGTTTGATTCGGCACATCGGGAACGAGTAGAAATTCGTTTCGGCGAAACGCCGTCGCGCGGGCCTCGTAAAGCTCGGCGGCCATCACGGCCGCACGCGGATTGGCGACTTCGAGTCCCGCGTCGGTATTGCCGGTCGCCGCCCTGGCGAGCTCGAGCACCTTGCCGAGCGCGACGCGTTTCTGCAAGAGCATCGACGCCGCGTAGATCTGCCGGTGGATCTTCATCTTATCGGCGCCTGCGACGAAGGAATCTGCGGCCGCTGCCGCTTCTGCTTCGTCCGGCTCGGCAGACTGAAGTTTTTGCTCGAGTAGCAGTAATGCTTTCAGGCTTTCAGAAGTTTCCGCGCTATCTGCAGCGATCGGCGCAAAGATGCTCGCCCGCCTCTCGAACGCGACCAGGTCCGAGAGGCTCTTTTCTTCACGCACGACCCGGCCGCCGAGCTTCGTACGAACGTTCCCGCCAGCGGCGATCGCGAATTGTTTTTGCAGATCTTCGACGGCCTCGCGAAAGAAGCCGGCCGACATTCTCGCCGATGCCAACTCGTATTCGAGCGTCGGAAAATTACCGTAAGCACGGGCCTTTACGAGCACCTGTTCGGCTTCAACCGGTTTTTTTTGACTCATCAACCCACGAGCGAGTGCGATATGCGACCAAATGTATCGTGGCTCGCGTGCGACGGCTTTCTCCGCCAATTCTACTGCTTTATCCCCGATGCCCTTCGACGCATACCAGTACGCGGCGCCGGCGAGAAGGATCACGTTTCCGGGTTTTTGCTCAAGCGACTTCGTCATCTCAGCTTCCGCTTCAGAGCGCTTACCGGCATCAAAAAGCGCAAGGATCATCCCGGTACGGGACTGCAGATCGTTTTCATTCTTTGCGAACAACTCGCGATAAAGCGTCACGGCCTCGTCCGACTTTCCGAGCGCACGCTTCATTTCTGCAAGCCCGCGTTTTGAAGCGATGGAATCAGGTTCCAACTCAAGCGATTTCGCATAGGCGTCCGCCGAAAGGTCGAGGTCGAAATTGATCCGGTGTGCGAGCGCGATCGTACGCTGCACGGCCGCGGACGTCGGGTCCTTTGCGGCAGCCTTGGCGGCGACCCGCATCGCCTCGCCTCCGTTCTCGGTTGCAAGGTGAAAATTTGCGATCTCCAGGAGCTGCGCCGCATTGCCTTCGACTTTTGCCTCGATCGCAGCCGCCAGCTCGATTGCCGCACCGCGCTCGCCGCGAAAGAAAACCGTCGATGGGATCTTCGAAATTGACTCAGCGAACAGATCGTTCGGCACCGGTTGCGGCATCTGCTCGACGACAAGCTTGAAAAGCGCAATGGCCCCCGCACGGTCACCGATAAGAAGTTTCTCTTCGGCTATCAGAAGACGCGAGCTGGCGAGAAGCTCGTCCGCCGCCGAACGATTTTCCGACTGTGGAAACGCGGTCAGGAAATTATCAAGGGCGGCGACGCGATCTGCCGCTAATTCAAACGCCGACGCTTTTTCGAATTGCTCCTTTTCGCTCAAAGGCGTTGGTGTCGGCTTCGGCTTCGGTTTTACCGCGGCCACCGTCTTCTTCGGCGTCGCGACCTTTGGCTTCGCGGTGGCAGTCGAGGCATTTGTGTTGGATTGAGTCTTGACCGGAGTGGTTTTTTTCGGTTTCGGCTGCTGGGCGAAAACTGCCGGCAAGCTTATCAGCCAAAAAAATAAAACAGCGTGCTTCATAAAACGAGTCGCTGGAAAATCGGTCGATCTTCCGGGTTGATAGGATAAATAATACCACGAAATTGCATTTGCGGATTTCGCTGGTTATTCTCGCTTCATGAACGAGCTGGATGAAGCCTGGTCCGAGATGCTGGCCGGCGCGATAGCGAAAGCTAAGTCTTCCGGACGCGAGGATGTCGCGGAATTCCTCGCGTTAAAGCAGACGAATGACGCGATCCGCCAAACCGGCGTCGAGTGGCTTTTCAATTCATTTATCGAGATCGCCTCCGAAGCGAGCCGGGATAACCCCCACGTACTCGTCGAACGAGAGTCGCCGCACGAATTCGAATTCGATCGTGCGAGAATGGCTGGCGGTTTGGTCCGTGTCCGTTTTGGCGTTAGATGTCTGACGGTCGAGGCTGGCTGGACACGAACTCCGGCACACGGGTTTATGCGTGGCGGGGCCCTTGCGGCGGCTCGTTTAACCCACTTCGGACGGCCTAAAGCAGGTGTTGAGTTGACGCTTCAGCACAAGGGCGATGCCCCGGGCTGGCATTCCTTAAGCGGGCATAACTTCGATTTGCACAGCCTGCGGGAACATCTCGAAATTTTGCTCGAAAACTAGCTCCACTTTTTTTTGGCACGTTTGTAAGTTAGAATATTTACGGTTTAGTTGGGTTTTTATTGGGAGATATTTTAAGAAGTGAAAGCAGAGCTTGAGAAACTAGTAGATTTACAAAAGACAGATACAAACATTCGTCGATTAAAAAAATCAATCGAAACCGCGGAAGAAAGGCGTGCAGGCATCGAACAAGAGTTTGAACAGCACGCCTTTTCTATACGCGAAATACAAGGAAACCGGGACCGGCTGAATACGGAACGGGCCGATCTCGATAGACAAATTTCCGAAAACAAGACCTATCTGGAACGGGCAGACCGGAATCTGAAGCACGCGCAGAATCAGAAAGAGTATGAGACGGCGATGCGCGAAACGGATGCGATCCAGAAGCAGATCGCGGCGTTCGAGACGCAGATCATCGAAAAGATGAGCGGACTTGAAGAAGTCGAGAAAGAGCTCGAAAGTCGCGCCGACGAGATCAGCACGCTCGACACAAAGCGTGGTGCCGCACTTGCAGAATTCGATACGCAAATCGCAGCCGAACAAGCCGAGCTGGATGAAGAGCTAAAGCGCCGAAATGAGGTATTTGTGACGTTGCCAGCACAGCTCGCCGCGGTTTACAACCGTCTCGCGCAACGGAGCCGCGACGGGATCGCGGTCGCCGAAGTCGTCAACGGTTCGTGCAGCGCATGCTTCATGTCTTTGCGGCCGCAAATGCAGGTTGAAGTGAAACGCGGCGATCAGATCATTACGTGCGAGAGCTGCACGCGTATTTTGTATATTCAATCGGCCGAGTCGAGAGCCGCCGTAACCGACGGCTAATTACAGTCCCCGATCGATTTAGTAATGCTGTCTGAAAGCACAGATCTTTCAGACAGCCTCTTCTTTTTCTGCCAGGATTTTTTTCTCGCATCACGGATGCCTCGTGTGGGATAATTACCTGCGTGGCTCCCGGCCGCCCAGATTTTCCCAGATTTCAGATTTCAAATTTCAAATTTCAAATTTCAGATCTCAGATCTCTAATCCTAAATTTCGAATTTCAAATTTCAATTTCAGATCCCTAACCCAATTTCAGGTCTCTAATTTCAAATTTCAAATTTCAAATTTCAAATTTCAAATTTCAGATCTCAGATCTCAGATCTCAGATCTCAGATCTCAAATCCTAAATTTCAAATTTCAAATTTCAAATTTCAGATCCCT
>JBDTSA010000053.1:0-8874 GCA_039931335.1 Acidobacteriota bacterium | reverse complement strand
GTAACGTAATGAGCCTTGTTGAAACGCACAACAAGACAGTTGATCTGATTCAAACTAAGTTTGCAGAGGGAAAATCCGCCTTTCAAAAACAGTTTAATAACACGAAGACAACAAGGGCGGGCGGTGGCCCGCGGAATGTTAACTTAACAAGCGGTTACTTGGGAAGTCTATATCAGAATAGGCTCGGACAGCTTGGACTTTTTCACCAATAGTTAGAACTTTTTGGAGGAATTATATGGATTTGATGAGCATATTTAATCAGGCTAACGCTAGGGTAGCGCTCATTGTCATGCTGGGGTTCGCGACTATGACTGTATCTTGCCAATCGTCAAAATCTCAGTCGGGGAGCCTGCCTGACCAGCCGCCTAACCAGGTTCTCGAACCCGTCGATATAGTTAAAAAACTTTGGGCTGAGGCTATCGAAGGAAAACAAGACGCGAGAGGCCGTTTTGTTACCGACACGCCGGCAAGCTTCTATGATTCAGAATGCTCAGAAGTTCAGACGGAGGTTACGGGCCGCGACTCGGACGAATACACTGTTAGGGCCCCGACGGCTAGTCGAAAGGATCCGTCCGGTTCAATGATGAAAACTCTTGACAAGATCGGCGCTCGAAAGTTACGCCTCGACAGAGTGCGGGTGGTACGAACGAAAGGGGATGAGGCACTTGTCGAGATAGTTTATTACGATGCGGGGGACAATATCACCGTACAAACTTATGCTCTTTTGCACCGCGAAGAAGATACTTGGAAGGTTTTTTTGGTCGCGGCCAATCCCGAACTAATTAATCCCAACTACGCGGCAGAGCGATGTAAGTGAGTGCCGAATCGCCCCTGAGGTGACTCGACAAGCGATGTCCTCGCTCACCGCACCGGCCTCGGATAAACTACCGGGCTCTTGTTTCCAGCTTTATCAAGCGCGCGGATGCCGAAGAAGTAGTTGTCCTTTGATCGGGCCTTCATCACAAAGTTAGTGACGCGTCCGACATTGACCGCATCGGTCCACTCCGCTGCGGTCGTGTCGCGCCAGACAACTTCGTAACCCGCGAGATCGGCGTCGGTGTTCGCATCCCATTTCAACTCCGTATCATTCGTCAGACGTGTCGTGACAAGCCCGACGTTCTTCGGCCGGGCCGGAGCGCTCGCGAGTGACGCTAAGGCCACAAGGTTCACGCGTGCGACGTTTGCCGTGTATTCGAAATCGACAAACTCCGGCGTGTCGCCATAGAAGACTCCGTTCTCAGTGCGTACGTTCTGATGTTGATGCGTGTAGTCTTCGTCGACTTCAGTAATTCGAGCCGCCGTGAATCCGCGTTCGAGAAACGGAATGTGATCACCGCCGCGCAGGTAACGGTCACGACGGTAGACCATCCAAACTTTGAAATTCCTTAAATAGCGATCCGCTTGCTCCTTCACGAAACGCGCAAGCTGTCGCGAAGCGGAATCGTTCTCGCCGCCGACGCTGCGACGCGTTCCGGCCTGCTGCTCGGTCTCGTTCGATGGTACGCCTTCGCTAAAAATGCGGACTCGATTTCGGTTGGGCGAATTCTTCTGCGTTGTCACGCCGCCGATGATGTCGTTCGTGAACATCGCCTCGATATCCATCTTTCTCTCGACGGCCTGCTGCGCAAAATATGTCGCACCGAGCAGGCCCTGTTCCTCACCGGGCACGGTCATGAACACGATCGTCGCGTCGAACTTTCGCTTCGACATGACGCGCGCCAGCTCGATGACGGTCGCGGTTCCCGATGCATCATCGTTTGCTCCGGGTGCATCGCATTTCGCGTCCGTCGGCGACGTGCACATCGAATCGTAATGGCCCGACACGACGTAAACGCGCTCCGGATTCGTCGTGCCCTTCAATGTCGCGACCACGTTCGTCAGCGTCGTCGGTTCGGGAACGCGGTTGGCCTTCGGCTGAAGGAACGATTGCTTTTCGACATTCAGGCAATTGCCGCAATCGGTGTTGATCCGTTGAAACTCGGCAAAGATCCAGTCGCGGGCGGCCCCGACCCCACGCGTCGGATCATCCTGCTCGCTCAACGAGTTGCGCGTCCCGAACGAAACAAGTTTCCGGATCGAGGCCTCGATGTTTTTCGCCGAAATTTCCTTTACCATTTTGGATATTTCGGGATCTGGCTTAGAACGATCTGCCTGGCCGAAACCGCTGGCTGAGGCGATCAAAAGGATGACGGCGAAAATAATTGGATTGCGTTTCATTTTTTCTTTGTCTTCGAGCCGATTTAGCTATATATTTACGGCGAAATAGACGGTATTCGCAAATCCTGTGTCCTTTATTCGTCGACGTTTTACGTCATTAAAGAGGAATGGCGGTTTAGGTTCCTCACAAATTCTTCAGAGAGATTTCAGAACTTTCTAAAGAGTCGGCCACCCGCGATCCAGTATCTTTGCATATAGACTCGGGCTGAGTTTGCCCGAGAGATGGAGGCAGTGAAAAAAAATGAAAGTTGCTTTTTTGATTCTTATTCTGGTGTCGTTTGGTTACGCACAGCACGGTCACGGCACGCAGGCCCCCGAGAAAAAGGCGGTCTGGCTCGATAACGGGCTGGGCAACGTAGATCATCCGGTTTCGACGAAGAATGCCGAAGCGCAACAGTTCTTCAATCAGGGCCTGGCGTACTTGTTCGCCTTCAATCACGACGAAGGCATCGCGTCTTTCAAGCATGCGGCCGAGCTTGATCCGAATCTCGCGATGGCCTATTGGGGCATCGCACTCGGCCTTGGCGCAAATTACAATGACCCGGCGAACACTGACCGCTTCGCCCAAGCATACACGTTCTTGCAGAAGGCGAATGCGCTCGCGCCGAAGGCGAGCGAAGCCGAGCGGGCGTACATCAACGCGCTGTCAAAGCGGTATGCGAAAGATCCGACGACTGACAAAGCAAAGCTCGCGGCCGATTACCGGATGGCGATGGCCGAGCTCGTCAAACAGTTTCCCGACGATCTTGACGCGGCGACACTCTATGCCGAGAGCATGATGAACCTGCGGCCGTGGCAGCTATGGTCACTCGACGGCAAACCGGCAGAAGGCACACTTGAGATCATGTCGGTTCTTGAAGGAGTGTTGAAGCGAAATCCGAGTCACACCGGTGCAAACCACTATTACATTCACGCCGTCGAGGCAGGCCCCGATCCGGAACGCGGACTCGCTGCAGCAATGCGTCTCGGCAAGCTCGCGCCGAACGCCGGCCACCTCGTTCACATGCCGTCGCATATCTACCTGCGGACGGGCGATTTTGGCGACGCCGCGAGGAGTAACGACCTTGCGATAATCGCCGATCGAAATTACATCGAGAAGAGCGGCGCCAAGGGCATCTATCCGCTGATGTACTACAACCACAACATCCACATGTTGGCGTCGTCGCACGCCGGACACGGCAACTACGCCGCTGCGATCAAAGCGGCCAACGAGCTCGCCGTGAATGTCGGCCCGAACGTCGCGGCGATGCCGATGCTCGAGATGTTCATGCCCTATCCGCTGGTTACGCTTACGCGATTTCAAAAGTGGGATGAGGTGATGAAGTATCCGCAGCCGGATTCAAAAATGCTGATCACGACAGCGTTCTGGCACGCGGCACGCGGTCTGGCCCTTGCTGATACGGGTAAACCGGCCGATGCCGAAAAGGAGTTGGCGGCTCTTCGCGAAACTGCAAAGAATATTCCCGCGGCCGCGACGTTGTTCACCACTCCGGTCAGCGTCGCTTTGAAAGTTGCGGACGATCTGCTCTCGGGCGAGATCGCGCAATCGCGCGGCGATCGAAAGGCGGCGATCGAACTGTTGCGGCAAGCAGCCGCATCCGAAGCGAAGGTCAACTACGCCGAGCCGCCGGATTGGGACCTGCCGATCCGCGAATGGTTGGGACGAGCACTGCTTCGCGACGGCCAGTACGCCGCCGCCGAGACGGCGTACAGGGAAGAGATCGCACGTCACACACGAAACGCCCGTGCGCTGTTCGGGCTTGCGGACGCGCTCGACAAACAGGGCAAGACGACCTCAGCCGAGCTTGTTCGCCGTGAATTCGAAAAGGCATGGGCCGAATCGGATACGAAGCTCACGGCGGAGTATCTCTACGGCAAATCGCGCGCGATGACCGCGAGCAAGTAACTTGCTCTCTCCGCGGTGAAGAGCAATGCCCGCGAAATGCGCCAAAAAGGCGCTAAAAAGAAATTTCTCTTTAGCGTCTTTTCGCGTGTTTCGCGGCCAATTTCTTGAGTTAGCGCTCTGCCTACCGACTGAGCACATCGAACGCCTGCAGCTTATTTCCATCGGCCGAGTAGAGCAGGTTCAGGGTCTCGTCCGTGACAAATTGCGCGTCGGGATCCGACGCGAGAACAAATCGCGTATCGCGGCCGGTGTGCACATTGACGCCGACGAGGCCTTTGCGATCAAAAGGCTTCGGCAAATCGGTGTAGAAATACATGTAGTTCGATCGCAGTTCCGCGAGGCGTTTGCGTCGAAGCAGATAACTGGAAAGTTTTTCGACCTGCCGAACGGGATCGAGTCGATCGAGTATGCTCTCGCGAACTTCGTTGCCGGATGGCGTCGCTCGATCGATGATCCCGCTCGTGATCCTGCCGCGGATTCCCGATGGAGTTATCACCTGGAAATCTCCGATACGGCTCGCGACGTTCGGCAGCCGGGCGAACGAGCCATAAGAATAGATCCGTCGTGTCACGTAGTTTCGTGTCGCATTGCTCGCGAGCGTCGTCAGATCGAATGAGCCGAATCGCGATCGCAATCCCGACCACCTAAACGAATTCGTCGCGCTCATCAGACTCAAACCGCCACGTGCGAGGCCGATCGCCGACGTCGCCAAACCGCCGTATCGAAAATATAGCGCCGTGGCGCGAAGCGCGATTCCGGCAATGATGCGAAACGCACCGCGTGAGGGAGGTTTGTGTCGAACGCGCCAGATCTCTGAAGGCGAAGCTCCTTGTGAATGCGGAATGCGAAATGCGGAATGCGGAATTCCAGTTGTTAGGTTCGGAGATAAAGCCCGGCGGTTTCCTGCAAAAATCGCCGGCACGAATTCCGCATTCCGCATTCCGCGTTCCGCATTTAGAAGTTCCGCATTCCGCGATTCGCGATCTGCGATTCGAAAGGCGGCGATCTCGTCCCGTCCGCCGACGACGGCGTCGCCTCGTTCGTTAATCAGAATGAATTGTGCCTTCTCGATCTTATGTTCGACGGAATCGCGACGCTTACCTGTCTTTGCATCGATCGAGATCAGGTCGTCGCGGTCGGCGATGAGGATCGTATTCGTGTCGCTGAAAACAAAATTTGTTATCCCTTTGTCGGCACCCTTGAATCGCCAAAGCGTTTCACCGTTGCGGGCATCGATAGCCGAAACGCCGTACGGTCCTTTCGACTCCGCCTCGCCGTCTTTCAAACGCGTGAATTGCCCGCCAGTTCGAACGAAAAGTGTGGTGCCGACGAGCGCCATCTCGGCGCAGTTACCAAGATCGTCGGCTTTCCATTCAACATTTCCAGTCCGCCGATCGACTGCTCGGATACGTCCGCGGCCGGAGATGTAAATTCGCGCATCATCGAAAGCCGGATCGGCTTCGGTTAGAGCGAGGCCATTCTCGTTGATCCTGAATTTCTCGCGTTCCTGTTCTTTTCCGCTTCGCGCGTCATAGCTCGTCGCGCCCTCGTAGAAAAGAAATAGGCGGCCGTCCAGAAGCAGCGGCGGGCGATAGTTATCCAGCGTGTACGCGATCTCCCCGAGATTCTCGCCAAACCGCGATGGCATCATTTCGATCTCGCCATCGAAATCCTTTTTCCAAAGCTCGGCGCCCGTCGAGAGCTGCAGAACGTGGACGATCGGTTTTCGTTTCAATCCCTCGCTCGCTCCGCTTCGCGGATCTTTCACCAGCACAACTGCCAGAAGATCATTCGCGGGATCCGCCGCAAGTTGCAAAACGTCGCCCTTTACTTTCTCGCTTTGCCACAACGTCGCACCGCTCGCGAGATCGACGGCTTCGAGCCGCGACTTGCTTCCGAGATCGCGCGTGAAAAGAATGACGTCGGTATCGGGCACGGGTGTCACCGCCGTCTCTTCGATCCGGCCCGTTTCACGTCGCCAGATGAGTTCGCCCGTCTGTCCGTCGAGCGCATAAAGGCTCCGCTCAGTTCCCGCGAGAACGATCCCAAAATCGGTGGTCTGATAGAAGTGAATCCTTGAATCCAGATTCGCTTGCCAGGCGGGTTGAGCGAGAACGGAAAAAACGGAGAGGCACACAAAACAAAAAGCGAGTGCGATCTTCATGGGATGATTCTAACGCTTGAAGGATGGAAGGGACAATGTTTTTGAGTGACGAGTGACGAGAGACAGGAGACAGGAGACAGGAGACAGGAGACAGGGGACGGGAGACGGGAGACGGGAGACGGGAGACGGGAGACGGGAGAACACTTGCTACTGGATTCGGTACGCCTTCGCTCCCCAGACGATCACCGCGGTACCGCCGAGCGAATTTGCGATCGACCGCAGTCCGCCGTCGAGCCGGTTATATTCGTCGCTTCCTCTCCGGACGTTGATCGTCGGGCGTCCCTGATATGTTGTGTCGTACCAGACGCCCTGCTTGCGCTCGAACGTCTTGCCGCTCACAACGCGTCGCCCCGACGAACTTTCTTCATCGCTTGCCGATTTTTTCGCGGCCGAGCGGCGCTCGAGATTTTCGAGCTGCCGGTTGTATTGGTTCTCGTTATTTCGCATTGGCCCGCTCTGCGCCGAAGTGCTCGGCAACTTTTCTTTCCGCATGAGGCTTAAGTTGCTCGACGACTTTTCGGCCTCCTGCGTGGTGACGTCCGTAACCTTGTCCTCAGTTTTCGCCTTAAGATCGTCCTGCTCGCGAACATCCTTGGGCAATGCGGGTTGCGTCGCTCCGGCTGCGGACGGTGGCGGGGCTAAAGGAGCAGATGTGACGTCCGCTGACGATGCTCCGTCGAGAACGTAACTATTGCCGTCGGTCCGACCGCCCCCGCCGCCTCCGTTCGGACCTTTTTCGATCCTGAAATCTCCCGACGACATGTTGCTGTTTGTCATCACCGGGCTATTCGCATTCGCTGCGGAATTCGATGTCATATTCGCCGCGGCTGAAGTATCGCCAGAGAACGCAGGCTCAGTCTGAAAATTCGGTCCGCCTTTTGTGCTTTCTGTTTCGGTGATCTGCGACACGGAGGAGCTGTCACCCGTCAGCGAACTCCTGACGATCGCGAATGCGAGAAAGCCGCCGAAGACAAGCACGAGGCCGCCCATCACGTAAGCAAGATTCGGGAACAAAAATAGTTTTCGATACCACGGAGCGCTCCGCTCGGCGATCGTGATAACGCTCGGCGAAGCGGCCGCGGGCGCCGCTTCCGCATTCATCATCAAGAGATTCGAAAGAATTTTTCGACACCTGTCGCAGTCCGCCAAATGTGCCGTATACAACGCCCTCGAATTCTCGGGCATCGCATTCTCGGCAAAGGCAGAGATCTCATCCGCATCAAGGTGACGCGACGACGCAAAATCGCCGACCAGTACCGGGGCGTCGCGTTGAGCCTTACGCAGGAGCGTGTCTATTTCTTTGTCGAAGTCCACTTCCATTAAACAATGTGAAAAGGTTTAAGTGTGAAAACGTGAAAAAGCTTAAGCGAGTTTCTCAGGATCAACCAACTTTTTCACTATTTCACTTTTCTCCTTTTTCACTTTCAATTCCCCATTTACGGAACGCTCTAAAACCACATATCTTGCACGGTCGCAAAAACCACTAGTACCGCGAATAATTTCTCGACGCTTAACCCCAGTTTCGATGCGGTTTCGGACAAGTAGCGCTTTACTTCGGTTTCGCTCCAGCCATGCTCGGAGCGCAATTTCTTTTCGACGGATTTTCTGATGTCCGTCTGGATCCGGACGAGCTTCCGGCTCGCCGTCGCCTCATGATAGCCGAACATCGCCGCGATTTCTTTCAACTTCAGATCGTCGAAATAATAAAGCTTCATGACGAGCCTGTCTTCCGCATCGAGCGCCTCGACGGCGTGTTTCAGCGCGAGCGAAACGTCGCGGGACGAACTCTCTTTCGTTACCAGCTCTTCGGGGTTGTCCGCATGATGCACGACGTTGTGATTGTCCGAGTTGTTCGACGACTCTTCGGCGAGGTTCTCGAATTCTCGATTCTCCTCGATCTGAACGTATCGCGACTGCTTCCGGTACTCGTCGATCGCGAGCTGCGAGACGACCGCACGAAGCCACCCCGCAAGCGAGCCGCGGCCCGAATAGTACGCGAGTTTGCTCTTCTTATTTCCATCGGCGTCCTGACGCAGGCCGTAAAGCTCGGCCCAGATCGAACTCGCCAGATCCTCGGCATCCTCACTGTTGGACGAGATCTTTCTCGCGGCTGATTTCACCGTCGAATCAAAATTCGAGACGAGATATTCCCAGGCCGTCTCGTCGCCCTTTTCGCACGCGATGATCAGACAGAGATCGTCGGCGCGAATATCGTCGACGAAAGTCTTGATCTCGTTTCGATCCGCATCCGCGTTGTCATTTAGAAGATATTTTCCGAGTGCGGTTTGTATCCGTGGCTGCAGGTCCGACGCCGCAAGTCCACGCGGATCGGCCGCCCGCGAGATCAAAGATGATATCGCTTCGTCGATCGCCTGAAGATGTTTTGCGGGCACGGCCGTCATTTGGTTGGAGAGAAGTTTAGCACTGGTTTGATGTGAGCGGGAACACTTGCGATGCCACAAGGGGAGGCAGGCAGGAGACAGGAGGCATGAAGCAGGATTGCCGGAGCACCAAAGGTGCGAATGTAGTCTAGCCAGGGGCATCGCCACTGGAAAGCCGCGACAGTGGGCGAACACCAACGGTGCAT